>NZ_JAVRBR020000019.1:0-44797 GCF_034531165.2 Dendronalium sp. ChiSLP03b
CTGTTTCTAAAGCTTTGAGTACTGTACCTGATTCAATTACTGGTGAAATTAGTAAGAATTCTTTGAGTTGCATTCAACATTAGTACACTTGGGTGACAACCCTCAGTCTACCTGGTTTTGAGCTTAACCGAACCGTATTGGATAAACTCCAACAATACTTTTATAGTTGACGTTAGTAGAGTTCTAGACAATGCAGATTTGGGTTATTCAGAAGCTCTTGAATTGCTTCTACTCCAGACCGAATTAGAGCTTCAACTTGGTTAGTTGCTACATTCCCGCAGCGTAGCCAAACAACTTTAGGCGGAAAACCATACAGGCGGCTTCTTTCCACAAAGTCTGCATCTTGAGTCACGATACAAAAGTCGTTCATTCTAGCAAATTGCCATATTTCGGTATCAGTCTTCTCTGCCAGCCCATGAAACTGAACGTGGCTGGAATCAGGAAAAATATCTGCCAATCGGCTCACCAACTTACGGCTTAAATTTTGATCAAAAAGTAGCTTCAAACATCACCTGCCGTTCGCGTAGCGTCTCGTAGAGAGGCAACTAAACGATGCTCGCGATCAGCAGCATATTCTAGACAGGCTCTAATATCTTCTTCCGTCAATTCCGGAAAATCTTCTAAAATCTCGCTATGGGACATACCAGCAGCCAACCATCCCAGAACATCGTATACTGTGATTCGCATTCGTCGAATACAGGGCTTACCCCCTCGCTTATCTGGCTCAATCGTAATAATATCGCGATAGCTCATAGTAGTTACAGACTGCATAATATCTCTCTAAGTCTAGAGCAACCTAATATTGTGCTGCAACAGAGGGTGGTTCAGCCATCGCTCTCAAGTTGAGCTTTGACGTTAGTGCGATCGCGGCGTTGATTTGATCGATGTTTCCACAGGTGCTTTAGTACCTCATGCTAAGATTCCCGTGCAGACAGGTTATCAAGTGCCTTTTGCTGCCAAAATCCGCGAAGAAGCTGGGATTGCGACAGGAGCGGTAGGGATGATAACTGATGCTGAGTATGCCAACCAAGTAATTACTCGTGGGTGTGCGGATTTAGTTTTCATCGGTCGAGAATTACTCCGCGACCCATACTGGTCAATTCGTGCCCGTGCGACTTGGATGATGAACCGAACTGGCCTGTGCCTTACGGTTATGCAGTTAAACAACAGAGACGGAGGAAATAATTAATCAATGCGATCGCTTAACAAGTTTCTGTGTAACGCATCAATAGGATTTGTTCAAAAACTCCGCGCTCATGTTGGCAACAACTGCTGAAGCCGCTGTGGTTCTTCTCCCAGCCAATCAGGATTTTGGGCAGTGCTATCAAAAATGGATGAAGTTTTGAATGGCTCAAACTCGCCGCGTGATGCTGCTTTTGCAGTTTTTGCTAACAGCGATCGCACTTTTTCCTCATTCATTGGTTGGAATGTCCGCACTGCTTCAAAGGCTTGCTCCAGAATTTCCAAGCTGTCAATTCCCGTAATCACAACTGATGTGGGCAAATTCAGAGCATAATGTAGACACTCAATTGGCGTTACAGTATTTGATTTTAAAATAATCCCATTTGCCATGCTTTTCATCCCCAGAACGCCGATATTTTGTTTGACTAGTTCTGGCACAACCAGCTTCTCAAAGCTTCGGTAGTGTGCATCCATGACATTCAGCGGCATCTGAGCTGTAGCAAACTTAAACCCGCGATCGGCTGCAACTTCCAGCATATGCAGATGAACGTGGGGGTCTTTGTGCCCAGTGAAGCCAATGTATCGCAGCTTGCCAGCTTGGCGCGCCTCAATAAAGGCAGCATTCGCCCCTTCTTCATCAAAAACTCGATGTGGGTCTTCATACCGAATAATTTCGTGGTGCTGAACGAGATCGATGCAATCTACTTGCAGGCGTTGCAGTGATTCGTCAATCTGTTTTGCTGCTTCTTTCTTAGAACGACCATCGATTTTTGTCATCAGGAACACTTTATCTCGGTAGCCATTACGCAGCGCTTTCCCCATGCGAATCTCGCTAACTCCACCGTTGTAATCCCAACTGTTATCCATAAAAGTGATGCCGCGATCAATTGCTGTGCGAACAATCCGGATACCCAGTTCTTCATCAACGTGCTTCAAGCCGATGTGCCAACCACCCAATCCGATCGCGGAAACCCTCTTTTGTGTATTGCCGAGTACGCGGTATATCATTTCTGAATTTGACGTAGTTCCTGACATCTGTTCTCCTTGTACGCCAGCTATTACTTAATTACATATAGTTGTGTGCCAATTCAAACACAAAGAGAAGTTCAGAGTATCTTCCTAGAGACACACTATATTTAGCTGTAATACCTATCTCCAAAGACCCAATATTTGATAACGCTTTTCAACTGCTAACGCTTTGTACACAAGATAGACTTACTATAAAAGTCTCAATTACAAACTTAAGTGTTGATGTAGTAAATAAACATATTACATTCGTAAGAAGTCGTTGTAGTCTCTGTCTTAGACATTTTAACTAGTCCTTAGAATTCCTATGCCAGCTTCTCTTTCAATGTAATCAGCTAAACTTATAAAATCCTCACGCGGGTAGCATCTACCACCAATTAGGTCAAATGCTAATCTACTAGCAAGGTTGTCTGGGTTTTCGAGTATATGTATACCCCAGTAATAAAGTAGGTCACTAGCTCTAATACAAACTTCTTCTGGATCTATGCAATGAAATTTATTGTCTATTTTACTAATTTCATCATAAGCTGTAACATATACTTGTTTCAACAGTTTGAAACGCTTAACTCCTGGATCTTTAAAGTTATTGACTACGACAAATAAATGAGCATTTTTGTTGATTTGACGGATTTCGTGAACTGTCTGTTGAATAACTTTACCATGCTTGTTAATTCCTAAGGGATTTAGGGTTGTTGGGATAATGCAGTAATCTAACCGCTCAACTAGCTTTTTAGGATTACGCTCTAATGCAGGTGAGCAATCACAAATTACTATTTGACAATCACGAGCAGCATCTTCATGCCAATCAAGCCCATCAAACACTTGTATAGTAGTACCAACACCATTTGGATTAGGCACGAAAACGCCATCACCCACTAACTTTTGCAGATTTTGTTCTGGATCTAAGTCTACAAGAGCCACGTTAAATCCTTGCAGTGCTAATGCTCCTGCTAAATGTCCTGCTACAGTTGTTTTTCCGACTCCACCTTTGCAAGTAAAAATTCCAAAATAAAGTTTTTTAGAAATATTATCTTCATTGTCTGAGGTTGTTATTCCGTTATTCTCTCCATCAGCTATATCTTTCAAACCATTAACACTAACTAATTTATGTTCATGGGCAATGCCGCAGCGGATTTTAGTATCCTTATTCCACGATCTAATTAATGATAACGCTGGGCCACTAAAGCCTTTTGTGGTTATGAACCAACCAAAATTAAATTTTTTACCTTCGTTAGAATCCAAAAAATCAGCAAATTTTAAAATCTGTGGTGCTGCCACATTACTTTTTAGCCATTTCACCTGAACAGCGACAACCAGATTTTCTTTACTCGCAACCAAATCATAACCAACCTGGTTGGGCTTGGCAGTTTCAACTGTCCAGCCTGCTCTATAAATAAGTTTTGCTACATGCTGCTCGAAATGAGTAAAATCTTGAATAAATTGTGGTTCCAAAGGTAACGACATAAAAAACTTTCGCTGTTTTAGTTCAAGATAAGAAGCTCGTACACTTAAGTATAGTTGATAACAATCAATAATTTAAATATAGTTAATTACAACACTTATTTAAAGCGCTGGGTATCAAAATTCCAAATTAGACTCAATGAAATCTACAGCCCTTAATGAATTTTTCAAGAAGTGTCGTGGTTGCCACAGGCGATCGCATAATTTTTAGCTAAGCTGTAAGCGCTATTATTAAGGTTTACAAAGCACATTATGCACTGGTTATTATCTGGGCCGTTGAGTGTAGATAAATTAACGGTTAAAATTGCAGGTTTACCTGCATCTCTACAAAGTAAGAAGTTGGTGCAGATGTCAGACTTTCACTATGATGGTTTGCGGTTGTCGGAAGCAATGTTAGAAAAAGCGATCGCAGTTAGCAACCAAGCAAAACCCGATTTAGTGCTATTGACTGGTGATTATGTAACTACAAGCCCAGAACCTATTCATACACTGGCGCTGCGACTCAAACATCTACAAAGCAACTATGGTACTTATGCCATATTGGGTAATCACGATATCCGTCATAGAAATGCAAAAACCGAAGTAACAGCCGCACTTACTAACATTGGGGTGCGCGTTCTCTGGAATGAAATCGCTTATCCATGGGGAAAAGAATTACCATTAGTAGGACTGGCAGATCGTTACTCACGGGAATTCAATCCCGAACCAGTCATGAACCAGCTAGACTCTGCCACACCCCGTATTGTTCTATCGCACAATCCAGATACGGCCGAGATATTGCAAGCATGGCGAGTAGATTTGCAACTATCTGGTCACACTCATGGCGGTCAAATTGCAATACCTGGACTTGGGCCTATGCTACCCTATCACAAAAATATCTTGCCAAAAATCCCCTTAAAAGTACGCCGTCGCTTGCCATTTCTGAGAAAAGATTACTTTGTACTACGCCATTGGGAATGGGCCCAGGGTTTGCATCGCATCGGAAAAAATCAGTTATATGTCAATCGTGGCTTGGGAACTTATCTTCCAGGACGCTTATTTTGTCCGCCAGAAGTTACAGTAATTACGCTACAAAGTGAGTAGGTTACAATTAGATTTTTGTATTTACTCAAGATACATTTTGATTTTTGATAAGCTGTAAACGCTGGTATGAGGAGTCTTTGTCGCACTATGCACTGGTTGTTTACAGGTTGTTTAAGTGTAGATAAATTAACGGTTAAGATTGCGGAACTTCCAACATCTTTACAAGGTACAAAACTGGTACAGTTATCGGATTTTCACTATGATGGTTTGCGGCTGTCAGAGGAAATGTTAGAAAATGCGATCGCAGCCACCAACGAAGCTGAACCAGATTTAATTCTATTAACCGGCGACTACGTAACCGACGATCCCACGCCGATTCACCAGCTTGTGTTGCGACTCAAACATCTACAAAGTCGCTATGGCATTTATGCCGTACTCGGCAACCATGACATCCACTACAATCACTCTAAACAGGAAGTTACATCAGCGTTTACAAGCATTGGGATTAATGTCCTTTGGAATGAAATTGCCTATCCATTAGGGCAAGAATTACCAATAGTAGGACTAGCTGATTATTGGTCGCGGGAATTTAACCCCGCACCAGTCATGAACCAGTTAGATCCCACCATACCCCGCATCGTTTTATCTCACAATCCGGATACTGCCAAGATATTGGAACAATGGCGAGTAGATTTGCAACTATCTGGTCATACCCACGGCGGTCATATTGTAATACCAGGTATTGGCCCTGTAGTCTTCCATTACAAAAAGCTGCTAAAACAACTCCCTAAAAAACTACGGCGTTGGGTGCCATTTTTACTAGGAGATTGCTCAAAAGTAGTGCGATATTGGGAGTGGGCACAAGGCTTCCACCAAGTAGCCGATAATCAATTATATGTCAATCGTGGCCTGGGAACTTATCGACCAGGACGGCTATTTTGTCCGCCAGAAGTCACTGTAATCACGTTAGATAGTCAATAGTCGAGAACTAAAAACTCTGGATTATAAATTTTTTTTACTCATACTATAACCGCCAAAAGCTACGATGGATACATATCAGCAGCTTTTGGCGGTTTATTAAATATGCAATAGTTCGAGGAAATTGAAAAAACAGAGGAAATATAACTCAGATAAGGTGGACAATATTTGCAATCATTCTATTGAGTATTGAGCATCATCAATTCCAATAGGCAGGCATTTCTGGCTGTACGTTCAAAAACCTCCAAAAAATCAATAAACTCAAGGCGAAAACACTTTCACAAGATGCGTCAATCGAATGATGATTGCAAGGGTATTAGAGCAGGAGGTACAGGCTCCAATCTCAAGGTTTTGTTTAACGAGTTTTTAACCTTTTTGTACCTTGCTCTTAATTTAGCATCCTATTTTAAACATGGGTTATATGTTTACTAAACTTGAGTACCATTAATTTGTCGCAATAATTTAGAAATCTTTCTTAAAAATTGTCCCACTTGGTACTACCCCTGTAAAAATCGGTAGTATCAAGCGGGCATCAGAATTGAGAAGCTGTTATTGAGCAGAGCCACCTGTACTAGTAGTATCACCAGTGGTAGAAGAACCGTTATTAGATGTACCGTTTGATTGGTCTATTCCTTGAGGTGAAGTGGTATCAGAGGTATCGCTCTTACTCTCTGGAGTAGAAGAGTTACTACTGGGACTTGTTGGGCTTTGTGTCTGTCTAGGGGTGGTCTGGGTTGCAGAAGGCACTTTTTCTGCTGCGGGCTGCTGGGGTGGAACAGTAATGTTAATATTCGGTGTGGAAGATGCAGGTGGAGGCGAAACCTGCTGTTGCGGCACCGGAACTGGAACAGGTACTTCTCTAGTTCTTTCAATAATTGTGGTTTTTGATTGAGGAGATGGACTAGGAGTTGGAGTACTATTACTCGGTACAGGAACCAGAACCGGCGTAGTCTTGTCAACATTGTCAACTGTTGCATTGTTGCGTTGGTTGAAGTACCAGACCGCACCTACAGTTAAAGTAACTAGGGAGGTCAGGATAATACCCAACAGCAGCCCACGCCCAGCATTTTCATTGTCACGCTCAGCTAGATAAGCTTGCTGGTAGTTGCGCTCATTGTTGCGACCCTGTACGTAACCATTCTGATAAGAGTTGGGATTATCTGTCCTGTTATTAACTGTTTCACTCGTTCGCGTCACGTGGGTGTGGGTATTACCGTCAGTCCCAGTGTAAGATTCTTGCCTAATTTCACTGTTTTCGTTTTGCTGATTATTAGGAATAGCCATAATTTTTGATTTCACTCCTCAATTTGAGTTCAAACAAATCCAAAGATTTTAAAGTTTTATATTTATCTAAAGTTTTATTGTTATTGAACTTTAGATATGCTTTATGCTAACCTCTGTAATTGCTTATTTTGCTCTATCAGGAGGAAGGATATAATCGCATCAAAAGAAGTAATTTTTGATAAAATTTTGTTGTTTATCGGCTTGATTAATGGCTATTTGATAGTTATTAATCTGGATAGTTGCTGCAATTATTTGATTGCAGCAAATTTAAAGAAATTGTATTGCTTGCAATATTTTTAATGAATAAATTGTAAAGGTAATCTGGAACAGTAATATTTTGTCTTGAGTGATGACTTTTGACAGTCAACACTCAAAATCATCTGTTAAGTCTCAATAATCTTTTGATTTTCTGACACAACCTTTCCACAACAGCAAGTGGTCTAGGCTTAGAGACAATTTCTATTCGCTGTGACCGTCTTGATTTTGGCGATCTAGAAGCAGTTTTGTGAGTAGTCAAATCCAGTTCTAGCTGTGCGGCTTTATTTAAATCGGAAGTGGCTCTATATTCATATCCCAGTTGGGAGCAAACCAGCCCTCTGTACTTGTATGCCTCAATATAGCGAGGGTTGAGACGGATTGCTTGGCTAAAGTCTGCGATCGCTTCCTGATAAAATCCTTTGGTGGCATTGTCCACGCCGGAATTATAGTAAGTTTCCGCATCCCAGCGATTGACAGATATTGTTGTGGGATTTTTTTGGGGAGATGGATTTACAACAGTTGGATTTTCGGGTGGACTTTCAGACCTTAGCTTGTTGTAAGCTGCATTGATTGTTTTGATTTTTTCCTCTGCTTCCTGTTTTTGCTCTTGGTCAAAAAAGCGATCGGGATGCCAAATTTTAACCAGCTTACGGTAAGCTTGCTTTACTTGTGCTGGCGATGCTCCAGGTGTTAGTCCTAGAATTTCGTAAGCACGATCGATATCGAGGTGTGAACGTGGCGGCTTGTCGTTAGACATCGCGCATATGAGAATATATAACTATGTAAATCTATGTTAATAATTCCCGTAAAACCTTTGCAGCTAACTCAAACACCTCATAGCGGCTACCATTGGGATGGTAGTAGCCGTCGCTTTTTTGAAGGTTGGTATTATCGCGTAACTTTGCCAGAATGCGGTCAAACCTTTGCTTTTATGTACTCCATCGAAGATCCCATCGGGAGTAAACGATATAGTGGTGGTGCAGCCCAAGTCCTTGGCCCGAATGATGAGTATCTGTGCCGTACATTTCCTGATGTGACACAGTTTTGGGGTAGTCGAGATGTTTTAGGCTTGGGTCATTGGGGTAAAACCGACTTAAACACTCAAGCAATTTACCTTTTACCAGCAGAGTTTGAGCGTCACGTGCAAGAAGGCTATCAAGCCACAGCTACTTTAAATCAAGGAATAATTCGCGATCGCACCACTAATCATTATTGCCGCTGGCAGTATGAAATTCAACCAGTGTATGGCTGGGGCAATCAAAATAGCATTCAGCAATCAACAGCTGGCTGGCTTTCATTTTTACAAATTTTTGAACCAGGATGGCAAATTTTGATGGCACACGGCTTGGCTAGCGGTTGGATTGATTGGAATGGCAAAATCTATGAATTTACCAATGCGCCAGCTTACGGAGAAAAAAATTGGGGCGGTGCTTTTCCTCAAAAATGGTTTTGGCTAAATTGCAATAGTTTTGATGATGAACCAGATTTGGCATTAACTGCTGGTGGCGGACGGCGCGGTGTGTTGTGGTGGATGGAATCTGTTGCAATGATTGGCTTGCACTATCAAGGCAAGTTTTACGAATTCGTTCCCTGGAATTCAACAGTCAAATGGGATATTCAGCCTTGGGGCAGATGGCAAATGCAAGCACGCAACCTAAACTACGAGATTGAGTTGACAGGAACCACGCATCTACCTGGTACACCCCTGCGTGCGCCGACAGCAGACGGTTTAAGATTCTGTTGTCGAGATACCATGCAAGGCAAGTTAAATTTGGAGTTGCGAAAAATAAGTGATGGAAAATCTCAAATAATCCTGAAAGCACAAAGTTCTCTTTGTGGTTTAGAAATAGGCGGCGGTTCTTGGGACAATTCTTGGCAGTCTAGCTAAAACTACTGCTATTATTGTATGTGCTTCGTAATTGGGGCTGTAGCTCAGCTGGATAGAGCGAGCGCCTCCTAAGCGCTAGGTCGCCGGTTCGAATCTGGCCAGTCCCGTCGTTAAAACACAATTAAATAAAGAAAGTGGCCGGAAGTATTTGATGAATTATCCGTTCCAGTGTAGGATAGTGCATCAATTAGCCGAAATGGCAAATACGCCTTCAATCGCGTCTTAACCAAAAAATAGCCATCCTATTTGGGCAGATTTTTTATAAATCTGCTGCCTACAAAGTTGTTTAGATGTTTTTAGAGGAAATTCTGTCTCAGCAGATAAAGTCATAGAGCCTTGAAGAATAATCTATTGTTCACAGGTAAATCAATTCGGTTTATGGTTCTTGCCTTGCCGCTGTTAATGTGGTTGGGATACAAAGAATCGCAAAACGAACCCATACAACCGCAAGCAGTAGTTGTGTTGGGTGGTTCAACCAAACGTCTAGAACGAGAAAGGTTTACGGCAAGTTTTGCTCGCCAGCATCCAAATTTACCAATATGGATTTCTGGTGGTAGCCCACCTAGATACACCCAAAAGGTGTTTGCTAAAGCTGGTATCGATCCCAAACGTTTACACTTGGATTATGAAGCGGTAGATACTGTTACAAATTTTACTACTTTGGTAGATCGTTTGCAAGCTCGCGGTATTAAGAGTGTTTATTTAGTTACTTCTGACTACCATATGCGCCGTGCCTGTGTCATTGGCGAGATAGTTTTAGGTAGTCGGGGTATTGATTTTAAACCAGTGCCAGTTCCTTCAAAACAATCCTCTGAACCCGTGGAAAAATCTATCCGTGATGGTGTTAGGGCCTTAGTTTGGGTGGCAACTGGATACACTGGTGCGGACGATCAAAATAAGCAGTCTATTGACCGTTAACAGTCATCAGTTTATTTCTTGTACTAGAACATAAGGCTGGACGATCAAGGTATGAAATCGCTTAGTGCGATCGCTATTCCATTCTCCTATCTGTGCTGTGGTGGGTTTGGCAATTAATTGCTCGTCAATCCACTGTTGCACTGATGAAGTATTATCGTTAACAATTGCTTCTCCCACATCCAGCAAATCTAGCCCCAGCGCCACCACAATCACCGCATCCCGTTGTACATGAGGAATTAGCCACTCCCATTCTGCCTCATCTACGCTTTCTGTTAATTCTGCTCTTAAATCCGACGACATAAATCCCCAATTTGTATTGGTTTACAGAGTATTTTACATTAATTATTAACTCCTAACAGACGCGATTAATTGCGTCTCTACTCCTAACTTAACTATACCTCCGCTTTCATTTCATCAATCTCAAACAAAGAGACAATTACTCCAGCAATAGGAATAGAAATAAAAACGCCTAGTAAACCTGCTACTCTTGCACCTACTAACAAAGCAAAAAATACTACTACGGGATTCAGGTTGAGGGCATCTTGCATAATTCGTGGTGCGATCAAGTTATCTTGTATCTGCTGAAGTATGATGCAAGCTGCCAAGACTTTCAATGCTAACCAAACACCTTGAGACAAAACAACTAAAGTAATTGTGCCAATTCCTAATGTTGCTCCTATGCCAGGAATGATGTCAATAATGCCGACTATGACTGATAACACTAAGGCAAAAGGTACATTTAATAATAAGAAAATTAGGAAAGTCGAAGTTGTGAGAAATAAACTCAATAACAACTGACCTCGAAAAAATCCTAAAAAGGCTCGTTTGATAATATTCGTAAATTTATTGCGGCGCTGCTTTGGTACTATTTTTAAAATAAAGTTCCAAAGCTTTTCTCCATCCAATAGCATAAAAAAAGCTACAACTGCAATCAAGATAAAAGTTACAAAATTCGTGAGAAATCCTTGTAAAATAGCCAAACTAGTCACAAGATTTGATACAGCTTGATTTCGTAATTGTTCTTCAATGACACTTAAATCTATCTGAAGATTACGGCTTTGGAAAAAAGCTTCTATTCGTTCTACTAAAGGCACTAAAGAATTTAAAAATGCAGTTATACTATCAATTAGTTGTTGTCCTTGGGATAAAATCGCTAAGCCTACGGTAATTGCCAGACCACCAAGAATCACAATGCTGAGCAAGAAGACTACAATAACTGCTATGCCATGGGGTAAAAAATGCCGCAGCCATTTTACAGGATAACTGAGTAAAAAAGCTAAAATTGCAGCGAATGTAAAAATAACGATGACTGCCTCAAAGTACGCTAAAAGCTGCACGAATGCCCAGCCAGAGGCAAAAAACAGCAAAAAGCGGACTAATGCTAAATTATTTAATTTATCCCAAATATTCTTGGCTTCAAAGCCGCTCATATTAATTTTGGATTTTAGATTTTGGATTAAGAATACTTACTGATGCATTGAAGAAATTTTCAATTAAAAAAATACCCTATTGTAATTGTTAGTTTCTGACAGTTAACATTCAACAACTTCAAGCGGGATAATTTATTTGTTTGTATTCCCCAAGCACAAATTGCTTGATTTATAGAAGACACTGTTATTAAACATACAGAGATACAGTGGCGATCGCTACCCCCTTAAAGCATATTTATTATGAGGTTCTCAGTTAGCGCCCTAAATCATGCATATCATTGATCGCTGTTGCACACTTTTGTGTGATGGCCTCCAATTCTTCTTTATTAGTAGAACTAGGAGCATCTATCAACTGACCAATCCTGATAGTCAGGGGAACTGCACGAGGTATTTTCGAGCCTTTTTCCAAAATTCTTTCGCTACCCCACAAACTTACTGGCAATAGTGGTGCTTTTGCCTTTGCGGCCAGCAGCGCTGCACCTCTTTTAGGGTCTGTTATTTTACCATCTGGGGTGCGAGTCCCTTGCAAAAAAACACCTACAGCCCAGTTATTTTCAAGATACTCTAGAGCTGCACGGATGGTAGTGCGATCGGCATTTCCCCGACTCACTGGGTAAGCACCGTACAGTTTAATCGCTTGCGCCAAAACCGGAATCTCAAACAACTCTTCTTTAGCCATGTACGCTACTGGACGACGTACACAATTGGAAACAATCGGTGGATCAAAGTAACTAGCATGATTACTCACTACTACCAGTGGCCCCGATCGAGGGACATTTTCCTCACCATGAATTTGACCCCGAAAGTAAGCATGAAGCATGGGGCTGACGACCGACCATTTAAAGGCGTGGTAAAGTGCCAGACTAATAAAAGGTTCGCGACTTTTAACCACAGAAAGTAATTCACATTAGATTTAGATTAGATTTAGCATAAGCGATCGCAACGCCCAAAGCAAATACGAAAAAGCTATAGAAACGTAATGTTTAGCGCCTCTACTATGAATTACTTTACCCATCTGGGAATACTAAATCCAGAAATTTTCTAGATTTATCAGTATGATTAGCACTCTAGTCAGTATTCCCGGATACCACATAATTGAAGAAATCTACAATGGTTCTAGAACCCTAGTTTATCGAGGATATCGAAAAACTGACCACAGACCTGTAGTAATTAAACTCCTAAAAAATCCTTATCCTAGTTTCAGCGAACTGGTGCAGTTTCGCAATCAGTACACTATTGTCAAAAATCTTAACTCACCCTTAATAGTCCAAACTTATAGCCTAGAACCGTACCAAAATGGCTATGCGTTAGTGATGGAAGACTTTGGCGGAATTTCTTTGAAAGAATTGAGGGAGAGAGGGGAAACAGCACCATCGTTAATGGAGTTTTTACAAGTGGCGATCGCCTTGTGCAACATTTTAGATATACTTTATCGCGATCGCATTATTCATAAAGATATTAAACTTGCCAATATTTTAATTAATCCAGAAACCAAACAAGTTAAATTAATTGATTTTAGTATTGCATCTTTGCTGCCACGAGAAACCCAAACCCTAATTAGTCCCAATGTTTTAGAAGGGACACTCGGGTATATTTCCCCAGAACAAACAGGAAGAATGAATCGGGGAATTGACTACCGGACTGATTTTTATTCTTTGGGTGTAGCTTTTTATGAATTACTCACAGGAGAGTTACCTTTTGAGTCAAACGATCCCATGGAATTGATACATTGTCATATTGCTAAAATGCCTCCAGCATTAGGGAATAAAGAAGAAATTCCGCAAGTGCTGTCAGCTATTGTGATGAAATTGATGGCAAAAAATGCTGAAGCTCGCTATCAGAGTGCATTAGGACTGAAATTTGATTTAGAAACTTGTTTAACTCAGCTAAAAGAAACTGGTAAAATTGAGAGTTTTGAGATTGCACAAAGGGATGTGTGCGATCGCTTCATTATTCCCGACAAACTTTATGGAAGAGAAGCAGAAATAGAAACCCTACTTCAAGCATTTGAAAGAGTTAGCCTTGGGGCGACAGAAATGATGTTGATCGCTGGGTTTTCAGGTATTGGAAAAACGGCGGTTGTCAACGAAGTTCATAAACCGATTGTGCGGCAACACGGTTATTTTATCAAAGGAAAATATGACCAATTTCAAAAGAACATTCCCTTTTCGGCATTTGTGCAAGCTTTCCGAGATTTAATGGGGCAATTGCTTACAGAAAGCGATGCTCAAATCCAGCAATGGAAAAGCAAGATTTTAGAGACTGTAGGTGAGAACGGTCAGGTAATTATTGAAGTCATCCCCGAATTATCAAGAATTATTGGTCAACAACCACCCACACCCAATTTATCAGGAACTGCGGCCCAAAATAGATTTAATTTATTATTTCAAAAATTTACCCAAGTCTTTACTACTGCCGAGCATCCATTGGTGATGTTTTTAGATGATTTGCAATGGGCAGATTCGGCATCGCTAAAATTAATGCAGCTATTAATGGCTGATACAGGGCATCTTTTCTTAATTGGTGCATATCGTGATAACGAAGTCAATCAAACACATCCATTAATGTTGACTTTGAATGAAATCGAAAAAGCACAAGCAACAATTAATACGATTACTTTAACACCTTTGAGTCAAGGACAAGTGAATCAGTTAGTTGCTGATACACTTAAATGTACAGAAAATTTGGCATTGCCACTTTCTCAATTAGTATTTCAGAAAACTAAAGGTAATCCATTTTTTGCTACGCAGTTTCTCAAAGCATTGCATCAAGATAAATTGATTCAATTTGCATTTGAATTAGGTTGTTGGCAATGTGACATGATACAGGTGAATCAGCAAGCAGTTACAGATGATATTGTCACCTTTATGGCTTTTCAATTACGCAAACTGCCACAATCAACTCAACACATATTGCAGTTAGCTGCTTGTATTGGCAATCAGTTTGATTTAGCAACTTTGGCAATTGTTTCCCAAACATCGGAAATTGAAACAGCTGCTGGTTTGTGGAAAGCCTTACAAGAAGGTTTAATTTTACCAATTAGTGATGTTTATAAGTTTTATCAGGGAGAAGATAATGATAAATTGGTGCTGGAAAATGGGAATACCAGCAAACAATTAGCTAAATATAAATTTTTACACGATCGCGTCCAACAAGCCGCCTATTCTCTGATTCCCGATCGTCAAAAAACAGCAACTCATCTCAAAATTGGACAGTTACTCCTCGAAAATTTATCTGCGAGCGAGCAAGACGAAAAACTGTTTGATATTGTCGGGCATTTGAACCAAGGACAAGAGTCAATCGTTCAACCGAGGGAACGGGAAACATTAGCTCAACTGAACTTAAAAGCCGGAAGTAAGGCCAGAAGTTCTACAGCCTACGCAGCAGCAAGGGTCTATCTCCAAACAGGAATCGAGCTACTACAGTCAGACTGCTGGCAAAATCAGTATGCATTGACCCTCAACTTCTATGTTGCGGCTACCGAAGTTGCCTATTTAAATGCTGACTTTGATGGGATGGAACAGATAGCAGCACTGGTTTTGCAATCAGCCCATACTATTTTAGACAAAGTTAAAATTTACGAAATTCAAATCGCTGCCCAGACAGCCCAAAGCAGACACTTAGAAGCCATTGCAGTCGGCAGAGATGCACTAAAACAATTGGGGGTTGAGCTACCCATCGAGCCAAATGATGCTGAGATTGGTAAAGCCCTAGAAGTCCTTGCCAGTCAACTCGAAGGCAAACAGATTGAGGAACTAGCTGACCTACCCGTGATGACCGATCCCCAAGCACAGGCAGCCATGCAACTGTTAGGAATGTTGTTTGCACCTGTTTTTCAGGGAATACCGGGTTTGTTGCCCTTAGTTAGTTCCACAATGGTGAGTCTATCGCTGCAATTTGGCAATCCGCCTGCCTCTACGGTAGGGTATGTACTTCACGGAATGGTATTGTGTGCTTTTTTGGGAGAGGTCGAAACAGGCTATAGCTTTGGGCAATTGGCACTCTCATTGCTAGATCGGTTCAATGTGCGGGAATTGAAATCCACAATTCTCATTTTGTTTGGCGGATTTATTCAGCATCGCCAAGAAGCTTTAAGGGCAACGATACCAACACTGATAACTGGTTTTACGTCTGGTATGGAAACTGGTGATTTTTTACATGCTGGCTATAACGTATGCTGTCACAGCTATGCGGGCTTTTGGAGTGGCGTTGAACTCAACAATTTAGAGTCAGAAATAGCAGGTTACAACGCTGCCTTAGGCCGAGTGAAGCAACATTCTGCCCAGTCCTATGTAAATATTATGCGGCAGGCGGCACAGAACTTCAGGGAAAACCGCATTCAACCGGATTGTTTAAGCGGCACTATCTACGATGAAACGGTGATGCTTCCCAAGCATCGCCAGGCTAATGAAGTCACGGTGATGGCCGAAGTCTATGTCTACAAACTATTGCTTGCCTATTCTTTTGGTGACTACAAAGCTGCGATCGACTACATTGACCAAGGTAAGCAGTATTTGCTCGGAGTATCAGGATTGATTTTTGTTCCGATTTTCCATTTCTATGCAGCCCTGACGCACCTAGCACTATTTCCCACCCATCCAGAAATTGAGCAAGCCGAAATTATCGCCCAGGTACAAATCCATCAAACCACTCTGCACCAATGGGCGCAACATGCTCCCATGAATCATCTGCATAAATGGCATTTAGTTGAGGCTGAAAAACAAAGAGTCTTAGGCAATAAAGCAGAAGCAATTGAACATTACGATCGCGCCATTCAACTCGCCCAAGAAAACCAATACCTCCAAGAAGAAGCAATTAGCAATGAGCTTGCAGCTAAATTTTACCTTGAGTGGGGCAAAGAAAAAGTTGCTCAAGCATATATGCACCAAGCATACTACCGCTACGCTTACTGGGGAGCAAAAGCCAAAGTGGAGGATTTAGAAAAATGCTATCCCCAGCTACTCCAAGCCATCCTGCAACAGCAACGAATCAATATCAACCCTTTAGAAACTATTGCCCTTCGTGGAAATTCCTCATCTACTCGCACTTCTAGCACTGCCAGTAGCAGTATTTCCGATGTTCTAGATTTTACCTCTGCCCTCAAAGCCGCTCAAGCTATTTCCAGTTCTCTGGAATTAGATCGACTTGTTGCTAGTCTTACCCGCATTATCCTCGAAAACTCTGGCGCGAAAAAATCTGTACTAATTCTTCCCTTAGGTGATACTTGGGAAGTTAGGGCAATTACCTTTGTCAATCATGGAGTAAATTCCCAGATTGAGATACAAACTATTCTTGAGCCACAATCACTAGACAATTGTCAAGATATTCCTGTCAAAATTATCAACTACGTAAAAAATACCCAGCAAACGGTTGTAATAGATAATTGCCAAACAGATATCCCTGGTCTAATTGGGCAATATATATTGGAACATCAACCCCAGAGTGTTTTATGTACTCCTATTATTAATCAAGGGCATTTAGTAGGGCTTATTTACCTAGAAAATCAACTAACTCAAGGGGTATTTACTAAAGAGCGCCTCAGCATAATTAACCTACTGTCTTCCCAAGCAGCAATCTCTTTAGAAAACGCTCAACTTTATCAACAAGCCCAACAAGCATTGCAAGATTTGCAACAAGCTCAATTACAAATCGTTCAAAGTGAGAAGATGTCAGCACTGGGCAACTTAGTTACAGGGGTAGCCCATGAAATGAATAATCCTTTGGCCTTTATTGCCGCTAGTCTAAAACAAGCTAAACCTACCATCGCAGATATCGTTGAACATCTCAGGCTATATCAAAAAAGTCTACCCAATCCGGGCAGTGAAATTCTCGATCGTGCCGAAGAAATTGACCTAGATTATAGCTTAGAAGACTTACCCAAGATAATTGATTCTATGACAATGGCGTGCGATCGCCTCAAAAATATCAGCACCAGTCTCCGTACTTTCTCCCGTGCTGATAAAGATTACAAAGTGGCATTTAACATCCAGGAAGGTATTGATAGTACAATTTTAATTCTTAAACATCGCCTCAAAGCTAACGAACAACGACCGAATATTGAAGTGATAACTGAGTATGGCAATTTACCGAAAATATATTGTTTTCCTGGACAATTGAATCAGGTCTTTATGAATATCCTGGCAAATGCCATTGATGCGTTGGATGAATCAAATACAGGTCGGAGTTTTGAGGATATTCAAGCCAAGCCCAACCAAATTACAATTACAACTTCAGTAGAAAATAATCAGGTTAAAATAGCCATTGCTGATAATGGTAAAGGAATGAATGAACAAGTCAAACAAAAAATATTTGACCATTTATTTACTACTAAAGCTGTCGGTAAGGGAACGGGATTAGGACTGGCGATCGCACAACAAATCGTTAAGGAAAAGCATCAAGGTAAATTGAGTTGCAACTCCATTTTAGGAGTAGGAACTGAGTTTGTAATTGAGTTACCTATTTCACATGTATCTTGAAATAAGTGGTGAGCGTAAGTCCTAAAAAAATAAAAAATTACACAGGCAAATTAGCAGCACTATGGATGTTTTCTAATATTAAGTCAGGGCTACTACGTTTTATCAAGCCAGTTAGCACTTTACCAGGCCCAATTTCCACTACTCGCTCAATGCCATTGGCTGGTAATTGCAGAGAAATCTCTCGCCACCGTACCGAACCAGTCATTTGTTTGCTCAGGCGCTGCTTTAAAATATCAGCATCAATAGACGGAATTGGTTCGACATTAGACAAAACTGGCACAACAGCTGGCTGAAATTCCACAGATTCTAGAATATCTTGGAATTCCGCAGCCGCTGCTGCTATTAAATGTGAGTGAAATGCTCCAGAAACTTTCAAGGGAATAGCACGCTTTGCCTTCACTTGAGACATCACCGCTTGGACAGCCTCGCTCGTGCCTGAAATTACTACTTGAGCCGAACTATTATCATTTGCCAGCACAACATCAGGTGTTTGAGCAATGACTTCTTCTAACTGTTTGCGGTCAAAGTTCATCAAAGCTGCCATCATCCCACCGGAGATACTATCCATGAGTTCGGCACGACGCTTTACCAGATGTAAACCAGCCGACCACTCAAAGACACCTGCAATGTAAAGGGCAGTATATTCTCCCAAACTGTGACCAGCAACTAAATCTGGCTGGTGTCCCCGTTCCCGAAGCAGGTCAGCAAGAATACTTTCAACTACATATAAACTTGGCTGAGTGTAGAGCGTTTGTGATAACTTTTCTTCTTCACTTTGGCAGATTTCTGTTACAGACCAGCCCAAAATTGCCTCGGCTTGGGCAAATTTGTCTTTAGCGGCAGGTATATTTAACAAGTCTATTCCCATTCCCAGCGCTTGAGAACCTTGTCCGGGAAACACCCATGCAGTTTTAGTCATTAGTCAGTGGTCAGTGGTCAGTGGTCAGTGGTCAGTGGTCAGTGGTCAGTGGTCAGCGATCAGTGGTCAGCGATCAGTGGAAAAAACAACTAACAACTGACAACTGACAACTAACAAGTTTCTATTTTCCCCATTGAAAAATTGCTGCCCCCCAAGTCAAACCGGCACCAAAGCCGGATGTGGCAATGATGTCATTCGGTTTAATTTTGCCTTGTCGTACAGCTTCATCTAACGCTAGGGGAATAGAGGCGGCAGAGGTATTGCCGTAATTAGCAAGATTACTAATAACTTTATGTTCTGGAATATTTAGACGTTGGGCAACGGCATCTAAAATCCGCTGGTTAGCTTGATGCAATAGTAACCAATCTATTTGATCGACACTAAGGTTAGCTTGAAACAAAACTTTGTCGATGATTTCTGGGACTTTTTGGGCAGCAAAGCGGTAAACTTCTTTGCCGTTCATGGTAATGGGCTGGTAATTGCCTTTGGCAACATTTACGTCTGGAATCAAATCTTGGGAAGAGGCTGTATAAGCAAGGTTGAGGTAATGGTTTTGAGTACCATCGCTTCTGAGTGCAAATCCTAATAAGCGATCGCGATCGTTTGCCTGTAAGACAACTGCCCCAGCACCATCACCGAATAATACACAAGTACGACGGTCTGTCCAATCAACCCAACGAGAGAGTATGTCTGCTCCTATCAGCAGTACATTTTGGTAAACTCCTGTTCTGATGTATTGGGCAGCTGTTACCAGACCAAACACAAAGCCAGAGCAAGCAGCTGTTAGGTCAAAGGCTACTGCTTTGGTTGCTCCTAGTTCAGCTTGTATCCTACAAGCTGTGCCAAACAAGTCATCAGGGGTGGATGTCGCCAGCAAAATCAAATCTAGATCGGTTGCTTGAATTCCGGCAGCGGCGATCGCTTGACTGCTAGCAGTGGCAGCAAGTGTACTCAAGGATTCAGTTGCCATTGCCAAACGTCGTTGACGAATTCCCGTTCTTGTAGCAATCCACTCGTCTGATGTTTCAACTAGTTGAGTTAATGCTTGGTTGTCAACGGCAGTTTCTGGTATCGCCGAGCCACTTCCTGTAATCGCTATGCCTAACTTTTCCACTCCTACCCTCCGAAGCTATCAGCTTTTAGTTATTAGTCATTAAGTAGAGACGCGATTAATGAGCCAGCGCGTTGCGGAGCCAGTCTCGTGGTGAGGCAGCGCGGTCTTGGGGAGCCACTGCGTTGGGCGGCTTTGCCGACTTGAAGCAAGTGGCGTGGTTTCCCCCATGAGCGACTGCCGAAAGGCTCTGCCGACTTGAGAGAACTGGCGTGGGGTTCACACGCCACTTGCTCTACTTGGGGAAACCCCAAGACCACAGTGGCTCCCCGTTGTCGCGACTGGTGTCGCATCTCTACAGTTGTCATTAGTCATTGGTCATTGTCATTAGCTAAAAATTAATTGGTATTCTTTAAAAAACTAATCTGTTGTAGGTAGAGTATCCTGACAACCGCAAATAGTGCAAGTTAAATGCACGACAGCTTAACTATTGATTGTGACTTATTGACTATTGACTTTTTAGTGCTGATTGCTAACCATTGTCTTGCTGTAGCATTTCATATTGAGACTGGAGTCGATGCAGCACTTGATTGTCTACAGCTTCTTTTGCCATACGAATGGCATTAAAAATCGAAGGTGCTTGAGAGCTACCATGACCGATAAAACAAATTCCAGCCACGCCTAAAAGCAAAGCACCACCATGTTCCGCGTGATCCATTCGTTGCTTGATGCGCTTCAGGTTGGGTTTTAAAAGTGCTGTGCCGATTTGACCATGCAATCCTTGTGGTAATTCTTCGCGCAAGATTTGCAGAATTACTTCTCCGACTGCTTCGGCAAATTTTAATAACACATTGCCGACAAAGCCATCACACACAATCACATCAAAGTTACCAGAAAGCACATCACGTCCTTCGGCATTACCAATAAAAGCAATTTGGGAGTTTTCCCGCAGCAGTTGGTGAGCGCGCAGAGCTACCTCATTTCCCTTGGTGTCTTCTTCACCGATATTCAACAAACCTACTTTGGGTTCGGGTGTACCCAAAACATACTGACTGTAAATCGACCCCATGACAGCAAACTGTTCTAAAAACTTCGGGCGACAGTCTACATTTGCGCCGACATCAAGTATCAGTACTGGTTTGCCAGCTATAATCGTGGGAAAAACTGTTCCAATCGCTGGGCGGTCAATTCCTGGCAACCGTCCTAGGCGGAGCAAAGCTGCTGCCATAGCTGCCCCAGAGTGCCCAGCAGAAAACACAGCATCTGCCTGTTGATTCTTGACCAAATCCATTGCCACATTGATAGAAGCCTTCCGTTTGCGCCTCACAGCGTTTAAAGGCTCCTCATCCATTGCGATCGCTTCCTGGGCAGGAACGATCTCTACCTGGGCCAAATTTGTTTTTGGCGGTAAGGCAGCCGCAATTTGTTGGGGATCGCCCACCAACAAGACTTTCACACCCAGTTCTTCCATTGCTCGCAATGCGCCAGCAACGATTTCACCGGGTGCATGATCCCCTCCCATTGCGTCAATTGCTATCCGTACGCAAGTCGATCCCATTGCTTAGAGCTTCTAGAAACCTTACAAATTTTACCAGATGGCTTTGCTGAAAAACCGTAACTTTCTGACTGCCAAATCTCGTTTGTTACTATTGCAACAGATTTTGGCGGCAAGCCCAAGATAGCACGAATTGTTGGGGACTGTGGATTGGGGATCGGCGATTGGAGTAGGGAAAAAGGTAAAGAACGATCTCTGTGCTCTTTTCTTTCCCAGTCGCCAGTCCCTAGTCGCCAGTCCCCAGTACCCAGCTAACCAATGTCCGAACGCCGTAGCCAGTTGCTCCCGCGCCGTTGTAGCCATTTTCTTTGTCTGTCCAGACTGGGCCAGCAATATCTAAGTGTGCCCAAGGCGTATCTTTGACAAACTGCTTGAGGAAAAGGGCAGCGGTAATGGAACCACCTGGACGCGGCCCGGTGTTTTTCATGTCCGCAATGCCAGATTTCAATCCTTCAAAATATTTTTCTTCCATTGGCATTCGCCAAAGCTTTTCCCCTGAAGTTTCAGCAGCTTTTTCTAGCTGGGAAGCTACAGCATCATCGGGAGTGTACAAACCAGCAATATCGTCGCCCAAGGCAATGACACAAGCACCAGTCAGGGTGGCTAAGTCCACGATCGCATCTAAACCTAATTTGTCGGCAAACACTAAGGCATCTGCTAGGGTCAAACGTCCCTCAGCATCGGTATTGTTCACTTCTATTGTTTTGCCGTTAGAGGCTTTGAGGATATCACCTGGGTGCATGGCGTGACCGCTAATCATGTTCTCAGTCGCCGCTGAGATAAAGTGAACCTCAACATCTGGCTTGAGTTGCCCGATTGCTTTGGCTGCACCCAAGGTAGCTGCTGCCCCACCCATGTCAATTTTCATGGTTTCGATGCCGCTACCAGCACCTTTAATATTGAGTCCACCAGAGTCGAAGGTTAGACCTTTACCAATAATTGCTAGTTTCTTTTTGGGTGTACCTTCTGGCTTGTAAGTCAGGTGAATGAATTTTGGTGGCAAGTCAGAAGCTTGGGCAACTCCTAAAAAAGCTCCCATACCTAACTTTTCACAGTCTTCCCGTTCCAGAATTTCCACTTGTAAACCGTGGTCAGTGGCGATCGCTTGAGCGGTTTCTGCCAAAGTAATAGGTGTTACTTCGTTGGCTGGCGCTGCTACTAACTGCCGTGCCAAAATTACCCCCGAAACGATTTGATTAGCACGGGTAATGGCTGCTTCTTGTCCAGCAAAACCTAGTAAATCTACAGTTTCGATTTGTGGCCCTTTATCTTCTGGCTCTGATTTAAAGCGAATATCTTGATAAAGCGCTAATTGAGTTCCTTCAGCGATCGCTTGGGCAGTTGCCGCCGGATCGTTGTTCCATAATGGAAAACTAAAGCCGAGAGTTTTGCTTTTTTGCTTTTTGGCTACCCTAGCAGCAGCAGCAGCAGCGCGTCTCACTGAGTCTAGCTTCAGCGCTTCTGGTTTGCCCAAACCTACTAAAATGACTTTACGAATTAGGTTCCCAGCAGCCACACGGGTAAAGACGGTGCTGTTGGCTTTGGCTGTAAATTCTTCTTCAGCAATCAGTTCTTTTAAGACTCCAGCCAACTTCTCATTTAAAGTCGCTAGTTCACCAGTTAGCTCTACTGCATCTTCAAATAATCCAATTGCCAAAGTATCGCCCGCCCACTCTAACAAAGGCTTATCACTTAGTTGAATTGCCATTTTTGGATTTTGTGTAAATATTCCTTCCTGTACCAGTATTGCTTAAAATTCTTGTTTCAGTCTGAGGGGCAAGGGGATGGGGGATGGGGAAAGTAGGGGGGAGCAGGTTTTTCCTTTTTAGGCACAGAGAAGTTGAAGTGAGCAGCCCAAAACTCAGGAAAAAAAGCGACCAAAAGTAAGAGACTGGCCAAATAACAAAGCAACTATCAGCTAATCTTTGCCGGACTGTATTTTCTCTCTCACCCAGTAGTTATGCTAAAAATACTGCTAATCAAGTACGTCCAGCAAGATTGGCAACTACGGCTGCTAACTCGGTGGGGTTGACTGGTTTAGGGACGTGAAGTTGAAAGCCTGCTAATAAGGCTTGTGTGCGGTCTTCCGCCCTAGCATATGCTGTCAGCGCTACTGCGGGAATCCGTCCTCCTTGCTCTTGGGAAAGCGCTCTGAGTTTGCGAATCAGGGCGTAGCCATCTTCTTGTGGCATACCAATATCGCTCACAAGTATGTCGGGATGGAATTTTTGCAGGGCATCTATTGCCTCGAAAGCAGATGTAACTGCCATGACTTGTGCGCCATATTGTCCCAGAACTGTAGTGAGTAACTGACGGGTGTCTGGCTCATCATCGACGACAAGCACTCGTAAGCCGTTAAGGGTTGGCAAGCTATTAGAATCTTCACTGCTATTGAGGGGTAAGAGCTGCTTTGGTTTAGAGATATCTACAGCAATGGCTTTCATTGGTAGAGTGACGATAAACGTTGCTCCCTGTCCAACTCCTGGACTTTCAGCGCAGACTGTACCACCATGTAATTCTACTAAGTGGCGGACGATCGCTAACCCCAATCCTAGCCCGCCATGCGATCGCGTAGTTGAGCTATCAGCTTGGCGGAAGCGCTCAAATACGTAGGGCAGGAATTCCGGAGCAATTCCCCCTCCCGTATCGCTCACCCGAATTTGCACGCGAGAATTAATTCGCTCTAGTTGCACGGTCACTATTCCGCCTTTAGATGTGAATTTGACAGCGTTAGAAAGGAGGTTCCAGACTATCTGTTGCAGGCGGTTGGCATCGCCCATTACTACCCCAATAGCAGGGTCAAATCTACACTCAATGCGAATTTCTTTAGCGTCAGCTGCTGGACGTACTGTATCAATTGCTGCTTCTACAACTGGTATCAGTTCTACTGGATAAGTATTCAGGCGGAGTGTACCTCTAATAATCCGCGAAACATCTAAAACATCTTCAATTAATTGTGCTAGCGATTTAGTATTGCGATCGATTGTCTCTAGTGCTTGGGCAGTGGTGGTTTCATTAAATTTGCGGCTTCTGAGTAGCTGTGTCCAGCCTTGCATGGCGTTGAGAGGAGTCCGGAGTTCGTGAGAGAGTGTGCCTAAAAACTCGTCCTTCATCCGGTTTGCTGCTTCGGCTGAGGCGCGTGCTGCTTGTTCGCGCTGTAGTAGTTGTTCGCGCTCTTGCTCTGAGAGCTTGCGATCGGTAATGTCAATCATGAACCCATGTAGTTGCTGCGGTGTATCGCCATTCCGCACGACATTTACGATGTCATACAGCCAGACAACTCTGCCATCTGCTGCCAACATTCTGTATTCAAATTCATAATTATCTAATGTCAGAGAAGATTCTATACAATACTCGATCGCCCACTGCCGATCCTCTGGATGTATGTGTTCCTCCCAGAATTTATCGGCGTACCAGTCTGTTAGGGGATAACCGAGAATCTCAACAGTTTGCGGCCCTACATAGGTAAAATTTCCTGTGGTAGCATCTACTTCCCAAGGAATTACGCGGACTTTTTCTGTGAGTTTGCGAAATCGTTCTTCACTTGCTTTTAGTGCTGCTTCTGAGTGTTTGCGCTCTGTGATATCGCTAATTAACGCTACAAATCCTTCTACTGTTCCCTCTTGGTTAAACTGGGGAACGTAAGTGATAGTTACATAATGGATTGTCCCATCTTTATGAGGTAGTTGGGTTTCGTAAGTGACTTGTTCTCCTAACAATACCCGTTCTATATAAGGACGAATGGACTGATATACTGTTTCGTCTACAACTTCTTGAATGTGCTTGCCATAAGTTTCTGAGGCACTAATTCCATACCATTCTTCGTATTTTTTGTTATTAAAGCGGTAGCGTTGCTGGGTATCGACATAGGAAATAAAAACGGGTACAGCATTGGTAATCAGCCGCAGTTCTTCTTCTCGTTGACGCAAGGCTTGTTCTGCTCGTTGACGTTCTTGCAGCGCGGCTTGCTGTTGAGTTAAGTCCAGACAAAAGGTAATAATCTCTTGGTGGCGATCGTAAGGTTCCTGTAATAAAGCAACACCGATTAAGATGGGGACGCGGCTACCATCTTTGCGAATGTATTCTTTTTCAAAAGGAGTAGCAACTCCATGCTTTAAGAGTTCTTCTAATCCTTTTGCATTCAAATCTAAGTATTCTGGTGGTGTCATGGTATCCCAGCGCATTTCGCCTGCCAGCATTTCTTCACGGCTATAGCCCACCATGTTGAGAAAATAGTCGTTGGCATAGTGAAAGCCACCATTGAAGTTACTGAAGGCAACGCCAAAAATATTTGATTCTACTAGCCTGCGGAAGCGCTTTTCGCTCTCTCGCAGTGCAGCTTCTGCTTGCTTGCGTTCGGTGATGTTACGTCCGGCTGATACCTTTACCTGACGACCTTGGTATGTGTAGCTTTTGACGACTACTTCCAAGAAGAAATTTGTGCCATCTTTCTTTAAGGCAGTCACTTCATAATATTTTTCGTCACCAGATTGCATATCGTCCTGGCAACTTTTATAAGATTCTGGTGTTAAAAAGTCTGTCACCGACATGCCAATCACTTCGGAGATTTCGTAGCCAAACATTCTGGCAAAAGCTGGGTTGGCATCTAAAACTATACCGTTTTCGTGAATTACAACGCTTTCGATAGTGGCATCAGCTAAGGCACGATATCTGCTTTGGCTTTCACGCAGGGCGTTTTCTGCCTGCTTGCGAGCGGTTAGATCGAGCACAAAACCGATAATTTGTTGATTATTTTCTAACAAGGCAGAACCCAGGAGGACTGGTACACGACTACCATCTTTGCGGATATATTCTTTTTCAAAAGGCTGACACACACCTGTGGTTCTGAGTTCTGTAATGGAGCGATTGTCTGCTTCCAGATATTCTGGAGGTGTCATATCGCACCATCGCACCCTTCCTGCTAGCATATCCTGGCGCGTGTAACCTACCATCTTCAGAAAAGCATCGTTAGCTTCAACGATCGCGCCGCTCATATCAGCTACGATCGTTCCAATAATATCGGACTCTGCCAAGCATCTAAACTTTTTCTCGCTTGCCTGTAGCTTCTGCATACTCTCTTCTAGACGCTGTTTAGCAATACGTAGCGCTGAGTTCAGCCAGCTGATGAGTGTTGCTACCATGACAAACAAGACTAAACGCCACTTGCTGTCTAAGCTATAAACGAAAAGCGAAAACACTGGCTCTAGAAAAAAGTAGCTAACGACTAAACTAGATAAAGCTGTAGCCCAGAGTCCGGCTTCCATACCGCCATACCAAGCGCTAACTGCCACAGCAGCAAAGAATAGCAGAAAAATAGTTGGTGTCAGTAGTGGTTGTAGCAATAATGTTAGTAGAAATGCGCTACCAACAGCCAACAATGTCACAGCATAGAGCCTGAGCCGGGGTTGTATTCCTTTCAAGGTGGCTTCTCCTTTGGTGCAGCTAGCTGAAGGGATTATTCCCAAAATTGGCTAGACAATGCGATCGCCCAACACCTATTTTGCATCTGGAAAATCAACAGATAACAATTATTGGCCGTGAATCTATCTAAAGAGGTAAGAGTCAACATTTATTAGTCAGTTGTCAGTTTTCAGTTGCTTGCAGGAATTATGCACTTTTTGCGTTATTAGTAATCAAAGGACTGGGTAATAGGGAAATGTTAAAAGAAAAACGAATTTCTTTTACCTTTACCCCTGACGCTTTTACCTTTTCTCTTCGCAATCCCCGATCCCTAATCAAAATGGCTCGCACTCCTACATTAACTTTCGATCGCGGTACGTTAATTTTGCATCCACCACCACGCGGCAAAGGTTGGATGGATTATGCTACATGGGATGATAGAGTAGAAAAATTTCGGATTCCGGCGATTAGATACCGTTCGTTGGTGGAAGCACTACAAGCAGAGGAGGTTAGCTTTGTCGATGAAGCAAAGGAATTTTATCCGCTAGATTTGGTTGCGGGTTTGGAAATGGAACCTTATGCCCACCAAAGTGAAGCCTTAGCAGCTTGGAAGTTGGCGGGAAGGCAAGGGGTAGTTGTACTTCCTACGGCGGCAGGAAAAACTTATCTAGCACAAATGGCGATGCAGACGACACCGCGCAGTACGTTAATTGTGGTACCAACGCTGGATTTGATGCATCAGTGGTATGCACACTTGGTGGCGGCGTTTCCGGATGCGGAGGTAGGGTTGCTGGGGGGTGGTTCGCGGGATAAGACTCCAATTCTAGTTGCAACTTATGACAGTGCGGCAATTCATGCGGAAGCGTTAGGCAATCAATATGCTTTGATAATTTTTGACGAGTGTCATCATTTACCAACAGATTTTAATCGGGTAATTGCCGAATATGCGATCGCACCCTACCGTTTAGGACTTTCGGCTACTCCAGAACGCACTGATGGCAAACATGCAGACTTAAATATTTTGATTGGCCCGGAAGTATATCGCAAACGCGCTGAAGATTTGGCGGGAAAGGCGTTAGCAGAACACGAAATTGTCCAAATTAAGGTTAAGTTATCGCAACAGGAGCGAGAAAGATATAACGAGTTAATTCAAACTCGCAATGATTTTTTAAGGCAATCGAAAATTTCTTTAGGGAGTATTCAAGGTTGGCAGATGTTCGTGCAAATGAGTGCGCGATCGCAGGCTGGACGTAGAGCTATGTTAGCGCACCGCGAAGCTAAAGAGATTGCTTTGGGTACTGATGGAAAATTGCGAATTTTAGCTGATTTACTTGCACAACATTTTCCGCAAAGAATTTTGATTTTTACAGCTGATAATGCCACAGTTTACAGCATTTCTCAACAGTTATTAATTCCGGCAATTACCCATCAAACTCCTGTGAAAGAACGGCATGAAATATTAACAAAATTTCGGGAAGGTGAATACAATACTTTGATTGCTTCTCATGTGTTGAATGAAGGGGTTGATGTGCCAGCAGCTTCTGTGGCAATTATTTTATCTGGTACTGGTTCGACTAGGGAGTATATTCAACGTTTGGGGAGGGTTTTGCGGAAGGGAAATGTTGAAAATAAGCAAGCGATTTTATATGAGGTAGTGGCAGAGGATACGAGCGAAGAGGGAACTTCGGCGCGGCGGAGAGGGGAGAGGAGAGCAGGGGGAGTAGGGGAAGCAGGGGGAGAAAGGAAAAAGAAAGGAAATTTGCAGGTTGTATATGGGAGTGGTAAGGGAAAAAATTCTAAAGCTGCGGAACAGTTAGAAATTAATTATTCAGTCGAGAATTCAAAAGCAAAAAATAATCAGAAAAATGTTACCAACGGAGTTACTGAGTCATCGCCAAAACGGAGAAGAAATCATCCCGAAGAGACTGAAGATTGATGATAAAAATTTGGCGTTAGCAAATGAATTAATTTCTTGTTTTCAAGCTGCAATGGGTAAGACTCAAGGTGAGCTTGAGCGTTTACTTTCTGATTTGGAAGGAGATGCAACGGATTATCGAGTGAAGCGGGGTTTAGCTTATATTTTAAAAAGTAGTTTTTGTACGTTTGAGGTGGTGAGTCCTTTAGAACCGCAAATATTAAGAGAAAGAGTGTTTGCTTTAGCTGCAAAATCGGTTCCTAGCCATGAATCAACTCAAGTTACTCTGCTTAAACTTGCTGATGAGTTAAGTCAAGAATTAGAGCGAGAAATTTTACTAGAACAGGTTCGTAGTGGATTATATGCTGACTTAGCTGAAAATAAAATTTTAACTGCTTTTGATGCACCTCCAGCAGTAGATTTATTAAATAGATATAACTTGTCTCAGGTACAGGGAATATTTTATAAAGCGAGTCAACTAATTTTAAATGCTCATCGCAATGTTCCAGGAGAATATAAGCTGTTGTTTCGCTATCTCAAGTTGTTTCAACTTATGGCTTATATTGAGGGCGATGCTGACCACGGGTTTACAATTACGGTGGATGGGCCGACTAGTTTATTTAATCCTAGTACGCGATATGGGCTGGCGATCGCTAAACTCATTCCTGCTTTACTTCATGTGACAAAATGGAGTCTTTCGGCTATTTTGCAAACTCGTGATGTCTACACCGATACTTGGAAAACTGGGCGTTTTACTCTCAATTCTGAATGTGGTTTAGTATCACACTACTCCAAAGGTAAGCCTTACGATAGTATGCTAGAAGCATCTTTTGCTGATAAATGGGATGCGCTGAAAACTGACTGGATATTAGAGCGAGAAGTTGATTTAGTTCCGATTCCTGGTAGTGTGATGATTCCCGATTTTCGGTTAGTACATCCTGATGGTCGTGACTTCTTATTAGAAATTGTCGGTTATTGGCGACCAGAATATTTACAAAAGAAGTTTTCCCAAGTGCGGCGTGCTGGACGTGACGATTTGATTTTAGCAATTTCAGAACGGTTGAATCTTGAAAAGGCAGGGGTTAAATTAAATGATGTCCCTGCAAGAATTGTTTGGTTTAAAGACAAATTATTGCCGAAAGCTGTGCTAGCAGTAATAGATTGACGTAGTAATATTAAGAATCTCCAGGACACTAATTTTTTGGAATGTCTAAAAGATCATATAAATATTATTCAAATTTGAGCATAATATATTAATAATCTTCGCAATTTGTTAAGATAACAAAGTGGTCTCCGCCGCAAGCCCACCCACTAAAAAATGATGCATATAATTACCCGTTCCAGACTGTCAGAGTTCTGGGAAGTTCATTCTAATGCACAAACAAGCTTGCGGCTATGGTACAAACTCACATCGTTAGCTGAATGGCTAAACTTTGTAGAGTTACGCCAAACATTTCCCTCAGCAGATCAAGTTGGTAATCTGACAGTTTTTAACATAGGCGGAAATAACTATCGGCTCATTACTCTTGTAGATTACAAGTATCAAAAAGTTTTTATCCGCCATGTCCTCATACCATTTCCCAAAAATAATGATACAGATCCAAACCCAGAAACCTAGACTAAATGGGACTTTCTTAATTACGAATTACGAATTACGAATTACGAATTGGTATCACCCATGCAGAATATGACAAAGAGGACTGGAAAAATGATCCCTGGAATACCTAGCACTAATCCTTATATTGAATTACTTAAATCCTTTCCTCCTCGTCCTATAGCTTCTGAGGAAGAATTCTTGGCTACGCAAAAAGTAATTGATTCTCTTATTGATAAAGGTGAATTAACAGCAGATGAACAAGACTATCTCAATGTTTTAGGTACTCTAGTTAATGAGTACGAAGAAAAACATCATTCTATACTTGGTATTCATGGTGTTGAATTGCTGCAAGCTTTGATAGTTGAATTTGGTTTACGGCAAAAAGATTTAGTTCCTATTTTTAAAACAGAGTCCATTGTATCTGAAGTTTTGAGTGGGCAACGACAATTGACAGTTAACCATATTCGTCAACTCGCCGAATTCTTTCGCATTTCACCTGCTGCTTTTTTTGAGTCAATATGAGATTATTTTTTACTTGTTACTAACCCCAAACGCTTCTGCGTTCCCAATACTCAGCCACTCTTTTTTCCCACTGATTCCAGTAATCTTTGATGAGTGCTGGTTCAAACAAAAACACCTCGGCTGGCGTTTCTGGAATTGCTACCACCAACAAAGCATGTTTTAGCTGAATTCCATAATCTCGATAATACTGGTTAGCTGCTCCCATGTATGCTGTCAGTTGCAGTGGATGTTCGTATAAATGCTCAATTGAACCTTTGGGTTTGTCTGACGTTTTCCACTCGCAAATGCAGGGAATACCTTGATAGTTGGCAATACAATCAAGTTTGCCGGAATACTTCAAATCATAATGAAAAACTGAGCCTTCAACGAGTCTAACTGTATCGATTTCTTCTAAAACTGGCTTGATACTTTCCCAATAAGGAAGACTCGCTTCTGGACAAATAGGGTTTTGACCTAAGAGGTAGCGCTCAATTTGTTTGTGTGTTTGCGTTCCCCGACGACTGGCGTTTGTAGTAATGCGGGTAGCTTCTTCTGTACCAACACGCGCTTTCCAGTTTAATAATCTGTCACGGTCTGCTTGTGGTTTGGTGGCATTAAGTATTGTAGTAACGCTAGGGAAACGATTTCCCCGGTCGTCTACATAATATTGTTTACCATTTTCTCTCTGGGATTTGGCATTAATGCGTGGTAGCAGTTGGGTATCAAATTGCATTAGTTGATGTTTTGGCTTTGAAATTGCCTCTTGCGGGAAAGTGAATAAAACCTGATTTCATTGTAAAGAATATGACAAAAGATAAGCTTTTATAATTTTCATCATTAATGCTAAGACAACGGTAAATTTGGTGCACTCATCGCGTGTAGGCTTGACAGTCAGCCAACTGATGTAGTAAGACTCATTTATGTCCCTTTCGTCCCACATGTTGAAGTGGGTAGGAGGCAATGGATGATTGGCAGTATTTCTTTAATAGCGATCGCAGCAATCTAAATCAAGGTACTTACCGCATCTTTGAGCCGGAGTGGAAAGCAAATATTCTCCACTGGTTCAGCCGAGAGGATGTAGCTAAGGAGCAAAAAGAAGGTTTTATCGAGGCTTTAATAGATTTTGATGGCGGTTGCGGCGACTTTTATCGCTATCGCGCCTACTTTCTGGCGGCTGAGGCTATAGCTAAATTCCCAGAATGCAGTTTGGGTGATGCTATTGTCGAACAACTGCTCAAATGGAGTTATGGTTATTTTCGGCAGGATAAGCAAGATTGGCAGATACTTCCACAACCTTTGGTGAAGGCGGCAAGAAAAACGCTGGAATTAACCGACAGAAAACGGGTTGTCGCTGCTTTTGTCTATTTGGTTCATACTACTGAAAGTCGCTTAATTTTGAAACTTGCAGCCGAGAAGTTAGGAAAACTCGATCCAGGTAATCAAAGTGCGATCGCAGCTTTGGCGTTAATGCCAGTTGTTGAGAATGAATACCCATGCTGCCAGACAAATCAAAATCCTGGAGAAATATTAGTTGGTGATGAAACTGCGATCGCCTCGTTAATCCCAATCATAGAAACAACACTGAGTAAGGAAATTTGTTACTTAGCGCTTTTAGATTTAGGAAAAATTGCCATAGGTAATCAAACGGCAATCGCTTCTCTCAGTAAATTTTTACAGACAAACCAGGGTGATAGAATTTGCTATGACGCAGCTTGTGCTTTATGGAAAATCGATCCAGGTAACCAAGCTGTGCTGAAGGCATTAGTTAATATCATTGCAACTTCAGCAAGTGCGTATTTAATAGATTCCGTTGCTGAGAATCTGTTAACAATTGCTCCTGGCAATCAAGATGCGATCGCGTCTCTGTTAGAAATAATAGATAATACTGAAAACGAATTTCTCCGTCTTCCAGCTGCTTTTTATCTAGGAAAATTCGAGCCAGGTAATACGGTGGCGATTCGTACATTATCCCACCTACTCCAAACCACGGAAGATGAATCCGTGCGCTTGGATGCAGCTGATAGTCTAGCAACAATCGATCCGGGTAATCCAAAGGCGATCGCGACTTTATGCCAAATACTAGAAAGCGAGCCGTATAAAAATGAATCAATTCTGATGGATGCAGTTCATAATTTAGAACAACTCCATATATACGACAAACTCGTACAAGAGAAACTCAACGAAGTTATCCCCACTCTTATCCAATTCATTCAAACCTTTACGCAAGATGATGACAAGAAAAACTGCTTCAATAACCAAGCAACCACTCAATTATCTTATGGAGCTTGCCTTATTAAGGTTGCTGATAGTTTGACAAAAATTCTACCAAGCGAACAGTTGCCACAAACACTCATCTCTTTAAAAGACAATCTGAGCGAACAGTTCTACAAAAATAGCTCTTACCGCTATGAGGCTGTGTTTAATATCATTTGGCATTGTGCTGAGAATATGAATTATCCAGATTTCTACAAACTGTGGCACAGCTAATAAATTAAAAAGCTACGCAGAGAAAACCACAGTATTTCTCTGCGTCACTCTGCGTTTTCCTCAGCGTGACTCTGCGTTCAAATATTATTTATTCAAAATCACCCTCCTCTATTTCCTCCGGTTCCAGCAATTCCCAAATCAGGAAGGCTAACTCAATCACAATACCTGAACCGGGGATGAACAAGTCGGCAATTAGAGGAATCAGAAATAACAAAATTGCCATCAGCTTCTTAGCTTTCATTCGCTTTACCTTAAACGCTGAAGTAACGCTAAATTTGGGGTAGTACGTGAAAGCAAAAGCCGTTGTCTGTTGGCTGTGATGCGTGAATCTGCCGAGGTTTGAGTTTGGGGATGCTAGATTAAGTTTGGGGAATCCCTAAACTTTGTCGCAAATTTGAGCAAGAATGACTGATGGCGCGTGTTAGCTATGGTGATGAAGTCAAAGCGCGGGTAAGGCTGCTGTTAGAAAGGTTGTTGGCTTATGCCAATGATGAGATAGAAAACAGCGAACGTTTCAAAATTGCCCTGAACTCAGAAACGTCGAAGCAAGTAATAGTGAGGACACAGCTAAGAGTTTTGGCGGAACTTAGCGGTTTAACCAAAGAACAAGTCCGACAAGCACTAAATGCACTCAAAGATTTTTTGAGCATTCTGGAACATAAGCGCGAATACGAGCGAGGTTCGGAGAACTGGCACTTTCAGTTGAAGCTTTGGCATGACATAAGCGACAAAGACGGGAACTTAAAGAAATTTGATGCAGAATGGCAACACCGTAGAGAAGAATTACCCGGTGTGCGGCGTACTGAAGCGAGAAAAGCTAAACCCAAGCCGACGTTTTACGAAAATATTCCCTTAAGTGGGGTAATGGAATTTGTTGGACGTGAAGATGAATTGCAAAATCTCCACCAGCTTTTGCAGGAAAACGAACAGGTGGTGATAGCTGCTGTTGCTGGTATGGGTGGAGTTGGTAAAACAGAACTTGCCCTACAATATGCCAGGAATCACTGCGAAACTTACAAGGGTGGAATTTGCTGGTTGCTGGCAAAAGCTGGTGATGTGAGCATTCAAGTTGTGCAGTTTGCCAGAACTGTGCTTGATTTAAACCTACCAGAAGGTTTGGATGTTTTGGCACAAGTGCAATACTGCTGGCGGCATTGGCGTGAGGGCGATGTGCTGCTAGTGTTAGACGATGTTGGGGAATATCAGCAGGTTAAGCCTTATTTACCCTCGTCATCTTCCCGGTTTAAAGTGTTGATTACCACGCGCCAATACTTGGGAGCATCTATTAAGCAATTATCCCTGGATGTATTGCAACCAGAAGCGGCGCTGGAGTTATTAAAGTCATTTTTTAAAGAAACACCACAGCGAATTGAGCAAGAATTAGCTGTTGCAAATCAGTTGTGTGAGTGGTTGGGATATTTGCCTTTGGGTTTGGAATTAGTCGGGCGATATCTGAAGCGAAAACCAGACCTTTCTTTAACAGAAATGTTGCGACGGTTGGAGAAAAAGCGACTAGAACAAGCCGCCTTGGATAAACCAGAAGGCGACATGACAGCACAACGAGGTGTGTTAGCCGCTTTTGAGTTGAGTTGGCAGGAATTAAACGACGATGATAAGCAGTTGGGCTGTTTATTGAGTTTATTTGCACCCGCGCCTATACCTTGGGATTTGGTAGAACAGTGTTTACCAAAGTCAGACGAGGAAGAGTTAGAGGAAATTCGGGATGATAAGTTATTGAATTTGCATCTACTCCAGCGCAAAGATGAGGGAGTTTACCAATTGCATCCACTATTGCGCGAGTTTTTCCAATATAAGCTTACAGGTTTAGAACAGGCAGAGGAATTAAAGCGAAGTCTTTGCAAAGTAATGGTAGCAGTTGCCCAAGAGATTCCTTTTTCCCCGACTCTTGAACAAATCAACACTGTTTCCCCTGCCATACCTCACATAACAGAAGTAGCGAATAATCTGATTCAATACGTCAGCGATGAAGATTTAATTTGGTCATTCCTCGGCAACGCTCGATTTTATCAAGGTCAAGGATTGTATAATAAAGCAGCACCTTGGTATGAGCAGTGTATAGAAATCACGAAAAAACGCCTGGGCGAATCACACCCAGATGTCGCCACTAGCCTCAACAACCTCGCGTTACTCTACAATTCCCAAGGCAGATACAGCGAAGCCGAACCCCTTTTTCAACAAGCTTTAGCACTCTACCGCAAGCTACTGGGTGAAGAACATCAAAATGTCGCCACTAGCCTCAACAATCTCGCGTTACTCTACAATTCCCAAGACAGATACAGCAAAGCCGAACCCCTTTTTCAACAAGCTTTAGCACTTTACCGCAAGCTGCTGGGTGAAGAACATCGAAATGTCGCCGCTAGCCTCAACAACCTCGCGTTACTCTATAATTCCCAAGGCAGATACAGCGAAGCCGAACCCCTTTTACAACAAGCTTTAGCACTTAGGCGCAAGCTACTGGGTGAATCACATCCAGATGTCGCCAATAGCCTTAACAACCTAGCAGGACTCTACAATTCCCAAGGCAGATACAGCGAAGCCGAACCCCTTTTTCAACAAGCTTTAGCACTATGGCGCAAGCTGCTGGGCGAATCACATCCAGATGTCACCAATAGCCTCAACAACCTCGCGGGACTCTACAAATTCCAAGGCAGATACAGCGAAGCTGAACCCCTTTATCAACAAGCTTTGGCACTTAGGCGCAAGCTACTGGGCGAATCACATCCAGATGTCGCCACTAGCCTTAGCAACCTGGCGTTACTCTACAATTCCCAAGGCAGATACAGCGAAGCAGAACCTTTGTTCGTCCAAGCTTTAGCACTGAGGCGCAAACTACTGGGCGAATCATACCCAGATGTCGCCACTAGCCTCAACAACCTCGCGTTACTCTACGACTCCCAAGGCAGATACAGCGAAGCCGAACCCCTTTTTCAACAAGCTTTAGATATTTTTGAGCGACAGTTAGGGGTAAATCATCCTAATACTGTGACTGTGCGTGAAAATTTAGCATATTTGCGCGATTCTCTTACCTCACAACAGTAAAATTTAAGTTCCCAACCTCATCAATCAAGCTTTTATCTCCGAGTTTCGCGTTCTGAACTCAAAGTTTCGCGTTCTGAAGTCGAAGTTTCATGTTCTGAACTCAAAGTTTCGTGTTCTGAACAAGAATGTTCCTGTTCCAAGCGAGAACGTTCGTGTTCCAAACAAGAACGTTCCTGTTTTAAACGAAAATGTTTTTGTTCTGAGGTGGAATGATGTTGTTCTGGGGGCGATTCTTCCGGCTAAATTGTAGAATAAAGTGCGATCGCCCGCTGCAAGTATAAGATGAGATGCGATCGCTTTACTCTAGACCTAACATCAAATTATCTCTCTAAATGACTGCATTGTACTACAGCTATCGCTCCACCTAAATTGTAGAACGAGTGGCGATCGCTTTCTTGTGCTTGTAAATTGTAGAGAGCGATCGCCTATTGCAAAATAAGCATTATTAAAATAAATTAAATCCTTTTTCGCTTCTTAACTTTCTGTCAAAAGTTGCTGTTGAACTACAACCATTGTGTTGAGCGATCTCGCCGATTAAATAGTCGGATAAATCTGCCTTTCCCTGCTTAAATCGCTGTAATGCTTGATAAACTAAAGAGCGATTTTCTAACTCAAACACTGAACATTGCAGCATTAACTCTATAGTATTGCTAATTTCTTCTCTACTAAATTCATAAGGCTTTCCTCGTAAAACCCAAACCAACTAACAAAGAACTATATTCGCTACAAAACATTGCTCTCCCGCTTCGATGATTTCAGCAGCTTGTTTCCACTGCTTTTCATCATCTTTTGTGAGGTAGCGTACTAAAATATTTGTATCAACTCCAATCACTTGCGCCTTTTTGGATTGCTGCTTCCATTTCTTCTAAAGTCGCACTTTTCATTGCCGGACGATGTAAAATGCCGGACAAAGTTTGAACGGGAACATTGAGTGGAATTAGTTTGACTGTCCCATTTTCATCAATGACAAAATCAACCTTACTACCTATATCAAGATTAAGATAATCCCGAATTTCTTTAGGAATTATTACTTCTCCTTTGGTAGTGATGGTAACGCTAGCCATTACGCACTTTCCTTACATAAATTCTTTACTTAAATATAACGTTTCTTGGCAAATCAAGACAGCGATCGCTTTCTTGTGCTTGTAAATTTTAGAGAGCGATCGCCTATTTTTAAATTTTATTTTTTTGAATAGGGTATTGACAAAGGTATAAAATTATACTTTAATTAACATGTAAAAGAAAGGCGATCGCCCTCGGTCAGGAGTCTGCGATCGCCTTTCACCAAACCTCCACAATGGGAGATAACTACAATGATGACACAAGTACAATTATTTGTAGAGTATCAAAATTTCGTCCAATTCAAGCGGCAACAATACTTGCGTGGCGAAAATTTCAATACACCTACTCTAAATTTTCCTCAAAATCTATCGCCCAAAAGAGAACCGCTGAAACATCTACTAATTGGTTCTCCGAAAGCTGTCACCAGTACCATTCACCGTTTGCATGTGATTGGTTACGCCAGCACTGGAGACTGGAGTCCGCTACTCCCAACCGCTAACCCAGATGAGGTAATGAGTATTCTAATCCGTCAGATTTTAATACAATAACCACCAATTTAACTCCTAAACGCAGAGAGAAGCACAATTTTTCTCTGCGTTCCTTTGCGTTAAAAACAGAAAATTTTATAGATACTCATTGCTGGATTATGGCCTAGCACAGAAGATGTTTGCTAAAAATATCACAAATACAGAAGAGGACTTCAGATTTTAAAACAAGTAATCAGTTTTAAAGTTTTACACTTTTCAGTATCTCGTCTCGTGTTTCTTCAGGCGATTTATCTTTTGTATAAACCACGAATTTTGCTAAATCGTGATTTGAGTGATGCTTGACAAAATGTTCGTTAAAGTCAAAGCCGTTACTAACAATCCCGCCATTGCGTTTATTGAGTATTTGGATAGATTCTTCTAAATCTGGAGAAGGAAGAATCAACACGACATTGATATATGGCTCTAAAACTTGTTGCACCCGTTTGAAAAGTTCATCATCTTCATAAACAGAATGACCTGCACCAAAATCAATAACACAATTGCTATATTCAGAAAGCACTCTTTCAACTGCGTATGCTTCAAAGGGTTTCCAATAACGATAAATACTATGGAATCCTTCTTTTTCTCTTATTTGCTTTGCTAATTTCTCATCGTAATTTATTTCTTTATAGTAATTCAATCGTACATCGTCCATAGAACACTGCGGAATATCTAACTTTTGGGCGATGAGTTCTCCAAGCGTGCTTTTACCTGTACTAATTGGGCCAATAAGAATAATATCTAAAATCTTACGACTCATTTTGAAAAGCTTAAAGATTAAAAACAACTCTGCTATGCAAATAAATTTCGCTTGCACCCACCAACTTGAAGATTCAGCCCATTAAAACTTTAATTCCTCACTCATACGTTGTTCCAACACTTCTAATAACTCATCCACATTTTTACCAGCTTCTTCAAAGCAATTTGGCGGCGCTGGTTCGGGTGCAAACTGAATTAGCTTAATTTCACCCTTACCAATACCAATCATCACAACTTCCACTTCTGGTTGATGATTCTCGACAATTCCTAAAATTTCTTGCAACCGATTTTCAACTTTATCATTGAGTTTTTCTATCGCCTCTTTAGGACAATAAACAAAATGTGGAGTCGGTTGCAAATCAATGCCGATAGTACCCTGGCTATTGCCATTTTCTAACCACAATCCCCAAAACAGCGCCGCCAATTCTCGCTGATTTTCTTTAACAAATTTATCTAACTGGCTGCGCCACTTGTTATCTCCTGATTCCGGCTGGGTAGTACCAAACAACATAAGCAATTAAAAATTAAAAAAGACATAAAGTTTATTTTAGAGTCTCTATGCTTCTGCGTGAAATTTATCTCAAACCACTCTGCACGCGCCAGAGACTGGCATAAATACCATTTTTATCCAGCAATTGTTCATGGGTTCCTGACTCTACTAATTGTCCGTGTTCCATGACATAAATACAATCGGCATTGCGGATAGTAGAAAGACGATGCGCGATCGCAATTGTAGTTCTATCAACTATAATCCGTTCGAGCGATCGCTGAATTGCGGCTTCTGTTTCATTATCTACTGCTGAGGTCGCTTCATCCAAAATCAATATGGGCGGATTCTTCAATACTGCACGAGCGATCGCAATTCTTTGTCTTTGTCCACCAGATAACTTTTGTCCTCTTTCTCCCACGATTGTCTCATAACCTTGAGGCAGTCTGAGAATAAATTCGTGTGCCTCAGCAACTTTAGCAGCCGTGATGATTTCTTGTTCTGTGGCATCAAAAGTACCATAAGCGATATTCTCTGCTACCGTGCCATGAAATAAAAATACATCTTGACTGACTAAACCAATGCAGCGGCGTAAATCTTGCAATCTCAAATCTTGCAAGTCGATGCTATCCAAAGTTATTGCGCCGGTTTTTATTTCATACAACCGCAATAAAAGTTTGACTAAAGTGCTTTTACCAGAACCAGTAGAACCAACAATTGCTATGGTTTTACCTGCGGGAATATTCAAAGACAGATTTTTAATCACAGGAAATCTATCTTTATAAGCAAAAGTCACATCTTTAAATTGAACTTCACCGCGTACAGTATCCACAGGTAAAGCTATATTACCTGGATGAATAGCGATAGGAGTATCCAACAAATCCATCACGCGATTAGTAGAAGCCATCGCTCGTTGATATTGGTCAAAAGTATCGCCTAATCTGGTTAAAGGCCACAACAAGCGCTGGATTAAAAATACCAATACACTGTAAGTACCTACAGACATTTTTCCAGCAACCGCCGCCATACCGCCATACAGCAGTAATGCCGTAAAACCCACCAAAATCAACATCCGAATCAGGGGTACGAATGCAGCAGAAAGTTTAATTGCTTTGGCGTTACTTTGCCTGTAAGCTTCACTGTCTTCTGTTAAACGTGAAGTTTCGTAATTTTCGGCGGTGAAACTTTTAATAGTAGTGATACCGCTTAAATTATTTACCAACCGCGCATTCAAGTAACCTACCTTTTCCCGCACCTTAGCGTAGCGAGGTGCCAAGAGGCGTTGAAAAGCAAAAGAACCCCACAAGATAAATGGCATCGGCGACAGCGCCATCCACGCTACACTAGGAGCCAAAACAAAGAAGGCTCCACCAATAATGATTACTGTTGTGACAACTTGGATGATGTCATTTGCTCCCACATCCAGAAAACGCTCTAGTTGGTTGATATCATCACTGAGGATAGACATCAAACCGCCAGTGCTGCGTTCTTCAAAATAAGCTAATTCCAAATCTTGCAGATGGTTGTATGCATCCAGACGGAGGTTATGCTGAATATTTTGTGCCAAGTTGCGCCAAAGTTGAGCGTATGCGTACTCAAAAGCCGATTCTAGTATCCAAATGATGACAGTGAGCAGGGAAATAATTAAAAATTGCCCAAAAACATCACGTATTCCCAACTGAGCAATGATAGAATCCTGCTGTTTTACCACTACATCAACCGCAATTCCAATTAATGCGGGTGGTGCCAAATCAAAGAGTTTATTTAGGATGGAACAACCAATAGCCAGCCAAATGTGTTTACGATACTGTTGTCCATACTCAAGTAGGCGCTGGAGTGGATGCGCTGAATTACGCCTTCTTGATAAACGATGAGATTTTAATACTGTAGCCACAGCCATTTGCAGTTGCGTGCAACTGATATTACCACGAGATCGGGAAACATCGCACTTTTGTAGTCTTGACCCTACCTGTAGTAGGCGTAGGACATGCCAACATAATACAGACTCGCAGCTAAAAAAGGAGGGAATAACTTGAAAAATCAGCAATTGGGAAATTGGCAAACTACAGTTTTGGGAATTGTATTGGCAATAGTTGCGATTATCAGCTTAAATTCTTTTATTATTATCAACCCAGGACAAGCAGGAGTAATCAGTATTTTGGGTAAGGCGAGAGATGGGGCTTTACTAGAGGGAATTCACGTGAAACCACCCTTCATCTCAGCGATCGATGTGTATGATTTGACGGTGCAAAAGTTTGAAGTGCCAGCAGAAAGTTCCACAAAAGATTTGCAAAATTTATCGGCGAGATTTGCGATTAACTTTCGCCTCGATCCCACCCAGGTAGTTGAGGTGAGAAGAAAACAAGGAACTTTAGAAAATATTGTCTCGAAAATAATTGCCCCTCAGACACAAGAAGCATTCAAAATCGCAGCCGCTAGAAGAACAGTAGAAGAAGCAATTACCAAACGCAGTGAATTGAAAGAAGACTTTGATAATGCTTTAGGCGATCGCTTAGATAAATATGGGATAATTGTGTTAGACACTAGCGTAGTTGACTTAACTTTCTCGCCCGAATTTGCCAGAGCAGTAGAAGAAAAACAAATAGCTGAACAGCGGGCACAAAGAGCCGTTTATGTAGCACGAGAAGCAGAACAAGAAGCACAAGCAGAAATTAATCGCGCCAAGGGGAAAGCAGAAGCTCAAAGACTCTTAGCAGAGACACTTAAAGCTCAAGGCGGACAGTTAGTTCTGCAAAAAGAAGCAATTGAAGCTTGGAAGACTGGCGGCGCACAAATGCCAAAAGTGCTTGTTATGGGTGGTGAATCACAAAGTAGTGTACCTTTTCTTTTCAACCTAGGGAATATTTCAAACCAACCCTAGTTGGAGTAAATAATATTAAATACAGTGGGCTGTGCCTACCTCAGACACAAAAGCAAACTCAGGAAATAATAAACTAAGTTTATGTCAACTCCCAATCACGACAATTTCACAACCTCAGAAGCAAAAAAAATTCTGATTAAATTCAATTGTTTAGATATTGCACCTATCCTCAAGCCATCAGAAAAAGCGTTAACCCGTCGTGCCTTAATTTTGCTTACAAGTCTTTCTGATTACCAAATATTAGGAATTTGTGCCGATACAGCAGAAGAAGGCATACTTGCTATGAAAACTTATTCTCATGCTTTTGGTTATGAAGCCCCAAGCAATTTACCGACAGTAGAAGGCCCAGTTTATATCAAGTTAAATGGTAAAAATGGTCTATGTCATCTCGACTCCTACTCCGGACATCATCGCGGAGTCTTAGTGTCTTGCCAGTCTTACAATGAAGAGGGAATAAATGAATTGTATGGACATTTACCCCTCGATTTATTTGTCTAAAATTTGGAAAAAGTAGGTAAGATATATACCTTGCCTACTGACTAATAACTAATGACTAAAATTTATGAGTATTATTACACTACAGTCAGTAAAAAAAGACTTTGGTATCAAAGAAATTTTGAAAGATGCTAATTTTAGTCTAGATGTTACTGATAAAGTTGGCTTAATCGGTACAAATGGTTCTGGTAAATCAACTTTATTAAAGATGATTGCTGGACTAGAACCAATTGATAGCGGTCAAATTCTTTTCAACTCTGGTTCTAAAATAATTTACTTGCCTCAACAGCCAGAATTAGACGAAAATCGCACAGTTTTAGAGCAAGTTTTCGCTGACAGTGGCGAACATATAACTCTAGTACGTGAGTATGAAGAACTGACTGATAAACTGGCTCATTATCCTGAAGATAGTCAGTTGATGTCTCGTCTTTCCGTGGTAATGCAGCGTATGGATGCGACTGGCGCTTGGGAATTGGAAACTAATGCCAAAATCATCCTCAGCAAATTAGGAATTTCTGACTTTAACGCGCTCATTGGTACTTTATCAGGAGGCTATCGCAAGCGTATTGCTCTAGCAACAGCTTTGCTATCAGAACCAGATGTTTTGCTTATGGATGAGCCAACAAACCATCTCGATGCTCTTTCTGTGGAATGGTTGCAAAGTTATTTGAATCGTTTTCGCGGCGCACTTTTATTAATAACCCATGACCGCTACTTTTTGGATCGAGTCACTAATCGTATTATTGAAATAGATAGAGGCGATATTTTCACTTACACGGGCAATTATTCATATTATCTAGAAAAGAAAGCTTTAGCGGAAGAATCTGCTATTAGCAGTCAACGCAAACATCAAGGTGTGTTGCGGCGCGAACTCGAATGGCTAAAACGCGGCCCAAAAGCTCGGAGTACGAAACAAAAAGCCAGAATTGAGCGCATTCATGCGATGCGAGAAACTGAGTTTAAACAAGCTCAAGGTAAAGTTGATATTTCTACAGTTAGTCGTCGTATTGGCAAGAAAGTTATTGAACTGAATAATATATCGAAAGCTTATAGCGATCGCACTCTAATTAATAATTTTACTTACGAATTTAGTCCAGAAGACCGCATTGGGATTATTGGCGGTAACGGTGCGGGTAAATCCACCCTTATGGATATCATTACTGGGCGCGTTCAACCAGACTCAGGTAGTGTAGAAATTGGCGCTACCATTCACATCGGTTATTTTGACCAACATTCTGAAGAATTACTCACAGCCTTAGATGAAAATCAGCGGGTAATTGACTACATCAAAGAAGAAGGAGAATTTGTCAAAATAGCCGACGGTACTAAAATTACCGCATCTCAAATGTTAGAGCGGTTTCTGTTTCCAGGAAATCAGCAATATGCTCCTATTCATAAACTCTCAGGAGGAGAAAAACGGCGGTTATTTTTATTGCGTATTCTTATTAGTGCGCCTAATGTCTTGATTTTAGACGAACCGACAAATGATTTAGATGTCCAGACATTAGCAGTCTTAGAAGATTATTTAGAAGACTTTTCTGGCTGTGTAATTGCAGTTTCTCACGACCGCTACTTTCTCGACCGCACTGTAGACACAATTTTTGCCTTAGAAGAAGGTGGAAATTTGCGGCAATATCCAGGTAATTACTCAGTTTATCTCGATTACAAAAAAGCCGAAGAAGAACAGCAGCTTGCTGCAAACACTAAGGAAAAATTAAAAGATGTAGAAGCTCAAAAAGCTACGTCTTCACCGCAAAATACCGAAAATAAAAAGCGACGCAGACTATCCAATTGGGAAAAGCAGGAATTCGAGCAATTGGAAGGTAAAATTGTTCAGTTAGAAGATGAGAAAGCAGAAACAGAAAAAGCACTAACAAATGTCTCTCCTGGAAATTACACCCAAGTGCAAAAACTCTACGAACAAGTGGAAAAGCTTAAGCAAGCAATCGATGTGGCAACCGAACGTTGGTTAGAATTAGCTGAGATGGATTCCTAATACAATAGGCGATAAATAAGAACGTACTCGCGCTACTTAAAGTAGTGGCGTGTCAAGGCTAAAATGTTGCATTAGAATCGCCTGTTTCATCGGTTTCAAAAATTGGATAAAGATGTTTAAGTTTGACACGCGCGTCTTCAGTAGTAAAACGCCAAATTACTTTACTGGCGGTACAGTTGCG
>NZ_JAVRBR020000020.1:0-67636 GCF_034531165.2 Dendronalium sp. ChiSLP03b
CCAACCTCATAAAGCAAGACTTTGGGATGCTGAAACAAAACAGAAATTAGCTGAAGTGACATTCACTAATATCGTTGGTGATGCTTGGAATGAAGCAACCTTAAATCCACCTATTGAGATTCAACCTAACAAAGTTTATATTGTTTCTGCTGATGTGCTGAAAAATTTACCACGACAAGGTAGCTTTTTTGCCATGCCTTTTGTTAAAGGGTCAATTACTGCACTAGCTACAACTGAATCTACTAATGGCGTATTTGCTTATTATGATTTAGAGGGAGGATATGACGACCCAGCATTAGCTCCTGTTTTCCCACAATGGAGTTTTGAAAATAGTTATTACTATCAAGACATTGTTTTTGAAAGTAATGGTGAGCCGACTACTCTTCATATTAGAGAACATGTTATCAATCATCCTATATTTTTAGAAAATTTAAAACCTGGGACTCAAAACTGGTTACAAATAAACTACGCTAAAGGTTTAGAAATTGCTGCTTTTATGACTGCTGAATCTATTAATAAAGGCGAGTCAATCGATATCAAAGCAAATGTTCTCAACCCTGGTGATATCAAAATTGAAGTTTACAGATTGGGGTATTACGGAGGTATAGGTGCAAGATTGGTCAGCACAGCTGATAATATTCCAGCAATTAAGCAACCTATATCTAATGAGCAAGTTGACACTCAAACAAAACTTGTTCGTTATGACTGGGTAAAGACCTACACGATTACAACTGATGACACTTGGGTTACTGGTTGTTATATGGTTAAATTAACCGATAAAATCACAACTAAACAATGTATAGCATTCTTTGTTTTGCGAGATGATGCTTTAGAATCTGATGTTATTTATAAATTTGGGTTTGCAACTCATCTTGCTTACAATACTTTTGCTTATGATGAAGTTAACAGAAAATCAACTTATTCAAAGGGTGAGAGAGCATTACAGATTAGCCACGATCGTCCGTGGGAAGCTAACACTTATAATACCGACGCAGTAAATAGTAATCCCTTACGATGGGAAGTGAATACTATTCGTTGGTTAGAAAAGAATTGCTATCGCGTTTCTTACTGCTCAGGTCAAGATATTGATAAAAATGGCTCAGCTTTTGTCACCAAATATCGCGTCTTTATGAATAGCGGTCACGACGAATACTGGAGCTTCAAAGAATACAAGGCAATTAAAGAATCAATAGAAGCTGGCGTGCATGTCGTTTCACTTTCAGCCAATACTTGTTACTGGAATATTAAATGGCATGATGACTATAGGACAGCTGACCTTTATAAGCTGAACGAGCCACTGGCAGGCGGTGTAGTCTCTAACTATGTACCAGACACATTTAATATTCCCCCTACTTACCGTTTTCGTGACCCAGATTTACTTGGTAAAACATTTGACGGATGTCAAATTAGAGGTGAATGTGGATTATTAGGTGTCGGATATATCGGTGATATTAGTAATATTTATGGAGGCTACGATCTGACAGTCAAAAAAGACCATGATGTTTTTAGAGAAACTGGTTTGACAGTAGGTTCTAAACTCAATCAATTACTAGGTTATGAGTGGGATCATATCGATCCATCTCCCCAAGCACAGCCTCAAATTAAATCAGATACGCCCAACTTTTTAGACTGTATTATCTTTGAATCCACTATCCCCAATACTATTCCCGATATCTCTAATGTTTCTCAGTCATTTTTAGGGGATTTACCCATGCAAGCAGTGCAAACATCTCACAGTGTCTACTTTACAACTCCCAGTGGTGCTAGAGTTTTTGCGATTGGGTCAATTCAATCAGTTTGGGGGTTGGATTCATGGGAAGTATTACCTGCTAGAGAATCTACAGCTTATCAGCGATTGATTTACAATGTATTTGAAGATATGGGTGTATGGGGAGGATTCGCGCCACCTGTGTCAGTGCAATTAATGGAACGTATGATGACACCGCACTTCCTAGAAAATCAGCCAAGTCCAGAACCACATCATTTTAATAGTTTGTTGCAGCACATTGGTGCGTTATTGACTCAAGCCACAGATGAAAGTGTGAAGTCTAAATTAGACCTAGCACTCAGACAATTAAGATATGGCGATTATAAGGCAGTACGAAAATACTTAATGGATGCTGGCTATCCCGAACTAGTTTCACAGGTTTCTAATCCACCCTCAATTAAAGGGTGAATAGTTCAAATGGGACAAGGGAGAAATTATTGAAATTTTACCTATGGAATTAACTTTGACGTTCTACTGTGTTTCTCTAGATGCGATCGCTTTCTAACGATCCCAACTAGGAGGCAGTTCTAAAGGCAGCGTACCTAACATACCTTTGCGAAAATCTGTTAAAAGTTGCCTAGCCGTTCTCTCTACATCGCCTTTGTAACGATGTTCCGCTAAAGCATGTAAGTATGCTTCTCCTGTGTGGTTTGTGGAGTCGAGTTCGTAACGTGACTGTAGTGGTAGTTGTGGGAATAAATCACTAGCTGTGGCTTGGAGTTCATTGAGTAAATCTACGAAGGCTGATGCTACTAATTGATTATCGTAAGATGCTTGACCAATATCGTCACAAATGGCTAATTTCAAGGCGGCATCTTGATTTTCCAACTTAACAGGGATGACACCAGGAGCATCTAGTAATTCCAACTGTTCGGAAATTCTTACCCAACGTAAGGAGCGAGTCACTCCCGGACGGGCGGCACTTTCTACCACACGTCGCCCCAACAGACGGTTAATTAAGGCTGATTTGCCAACATTGGGAAAACCAATGACTACAGCACGGACTGGACGGGGTAACATACCGCGATCGCGTCTGCGTTGATTGAGTTCCACCCCAGCGGCTTGGGCTGCTTTGGAAATTGCGATTACACCTTGACCTTGTTTAGCATTGGTAAAATAAGGGACTTCTCCTTGACTTCTGAACCAATCTATCCAAAGCGATCGCACTTGGGGAGTAATCATATCTAACCGATTCAGTACCAACACTCGTGTCTTGCTTCCCACCCACTCACCTATTTGGGGATGGTGTGTTGCCAAGGGAATCCGCGCATCTCTTACCTCCAGCACCACATCTACCCGTGAAAGCTGTTCTTTGAGATTCTTTTCAGCTTTGGCAATATGACCTGGATACCATTGGATCAGGTTTAATTTATAGTTATTAGTTATAGCCATAGTTTATTATTAATTACCAATTACTAATTATCGCTAATAAAAGTGCCGATATTTTCCCACTCAGCACTTAATCTTTGGCTTGATGCAAAATCAGACGATTGCCATCGGGGTCGTAGGCGTAAATTTCTCTACCGTGGGAAGCAATTGAGATTTCTCTAGGTGGGGGATAGCCTAGGTTGGTGAGGTGGGCGATCGCATCTTCCAGATTGCTTACCTCTAAACACAAACTTAGCTTACTTTGAGTTGAGTTTTCAAATTCAGGTTCATGTATTTTTTGAGGTTGAAAAATACCCAACCTCAGACCAGTAAGTTGAAACTCAGCATACACATTCGGGATGAAATTAGTTGGTTTTTGCCCAAGTAACTGGGTATAGAAATTCACCAATTTCTCAAGATTAACTGTTGCTAAAGTAACAAGCGCATCTGTATATTGAAAAATCATATAATGTTCTAATAAATCCCGCTGTCTGATATGTCTGCGTTGGTAAGCTGCATCTCGATCGCTTACTGAGTTCAGATACTTATTAAAGTCAAACAATACTTTCTGACCTCTCAGTTTCTCTAGTTTTGCGATCGCAGTGCAGGAATTATTGCGCTCCATAAGTTAATAATTTGCACGATTTAAAAAATTAAGTCTTTACTGCACCATCACACACAACTCGAAAACCAACGCGACTACAGAAGTAGTCGTAGTTATCTCAGCCACGATTTGCTGAAGGAAAAAACGTTAACTATAGGCATACTTGCATACCAAGAACCTAGTTAAAATACCAAACTTTTCACAATAACGCTATACTCCCGTAACAAAACCGCCATAAACGCTGTCTACATTAGTAATACATTTAAATATCTTTCCAGACGGCGATGAAAAACCAAATACACAACGAAAATCAGCCTTTGATTGATGCCAAACGCTATAAAAATGCACCCTTGAAAAAGGCAGCCGCCTCTCTATCGTTGGTGCTACTGGGATCGGGTATGACATTAGCAGGTGGTTATTTAGCTGGACATCATCAGGAATTGTCTGAGAGTGCTTCTAAACTGGCAGTGAATCGAGTCAATGCAGCCCCCCCATTACCAGCTGCCACAGATCCTAACTTTGTGATCCAGGTAGTGCAAAAGGTCGGGCCGGCTGTAGTCAGAATTGACTCTTCTCGAACAGTAAAAAGCCAGTTGCCCGCTGAATTCAACGACCCATTTTTTCGCCGTTTCTTTGGATCTGAACTGCCACAGCAGGAGAACAGGGTAGAACGTGGTACTGGTTCGGGTTTTATCATCAGTGGTGATGGACGCATTCTTACCAACGCCCACGTTGTTGCTGGTGCTGACACAGTAACCGTAACACTCAAGGATGGGCGCAGCTTTCAAGGTAAAGTGTTAGGGAAAGACGAATTAACAGATGTCGCCGTTGTTAAGATTCAAGCAGATAACTTGCCAACAGTGGCTTTGGGTAACTCCAACCAACTGCAACCAGGAGAATGGGCGATCGCGATCGGTAATCCCCTTGGGTTAGATAATACTGTAACTACAGGGATCGTTAGCGCCACCGGACGCAGTAGCAATCAAATTGGTGCACCCGATCAGCGAGTAGAGTATATTCAAACTGACGCAGCAATTAATCCTGGTAACTCTGGCGGTCCCCTGCTCAATTCCCGTGGCGAGGTAATTGGCATGAATACAGCTATCATCCAGGGCGCACAAGGAATAGGCTTTGCCATTCCCATCGACACAGCACAACGCATTTCCAGTCAACTGATAGCCACTGGCAAAGTGCAGCATCCCTATCTAGGTATTCAAATGGTAGGGTTAACACCTCAGATCAAGCAAAATCTTAACTCTGACCCCAACAGCGGTTTGAGTGTAGATGAAGATAAAGGTGTGTTAGTTGTGAAAGTTATGCCCAATTCACCAGCTGCTAAAGCAGGAGTGCGTGCTGGTGATGTGATTGCAAAGCTTAACGGTGAATCAGTCACAGATGCTAGCAGCGTCCAAAGAGCAGTAGAAAATACTCAAGTTGGCTCAGATTTGCGTTTAGAACTGCGACGCAATGGACAAAATCTCAACTTAGCTGTAAAACCTGGCGCTTTTCCCACTCAACAAGTGCAATAGATTTTTTTTGAAAAAGGGATTGGGGATTGGGGTTAGTAAGTTATCAGATTTGTCTTTGCGTCCCCCCGTCCCCGCGTCGGTCAAAACGCAAAATCTCAAAAACCTACACTTGTCATACCATTTCCCAAAAATAATGATACAGATCCAAACCCAGAAACCTAGACTAAATGGGACTTTCTTAATTACGAATTACGAATTACGAATTACGAATTGGTATCAGCTGCTGCTCTGCCTTCTTCAACGTCCTATTAAATATCGTAGACCTATTAATAACAAAAATATACCATACAACTTCTTCATAGTTTCACTACTAATAAATGGCTGATTAGCAAACAACGCTCCAAATAAATTACCAATCACCAAACCAATAGCAATTAGTACAGCATATTTAATATTAATGTTGCCATTACGATAGTAAACTGCTGCTCCTAAAATTCCAATTGGCAAAATTTGTGCAGCCAGAGAAGTGCCGGTAGCAAACTTTTGATCCAAACCAACTAGCAGCACCATTGCTGGTACCATAATTGCACCACCGCCGATACCAAACATACCACCAGCAACACCGGCAACAAGACCGATGAGCAACATTTGAATAAGTATATTAGACATACAAAACTGTTGTTTTCCTATTAATTATAAACTGATTTGATTTGACAATATTGACTTTGGCAGCATACCATGAACGCCTTTTTGAGGGCTATTAACAACTTGAGTGATGCGAAAGTTCACAGCTAAACTACACAAAACATAAGCCTCTTCTGCCGATAAATTTGTGAACCGTTTCAAAAAATCAATCATATTTTTGAGAGCTAGTTCTAAAGCTTCATCTAAAGTTTGAGCAAACCCCATTGTGATAATATCAGTAGATGTTTCAGCAATGGGTATTGCTAGGTGCAAATCCTTGCGAAGTTTAAGCATGATTTTACCGTTCATGGAAGTTTCAATGGCGGTAACATTAACTTCGCCATCTCCCTGAGCTGAATGCCCATCCCCAATAGAAAACAACGCACCTGGAACGAAAATAGGCAAAAATACGCGGGAGCCTGTTTGGAGTTCGCGGTTGTCGATATTACCACCATAAGAGCCAGGTGGAATTGAAATTCGGTCATTTTCTGGCGTGGCGACACCTAGAATCCCAAAAAATGGTTTCAGAGGAATTTTAATGCCGCTATTTTGGGGAAATTCGGCAATGTTGTTTGCTAAATCCAAAGGAATGAATCTTAGCGCAGGTTGCGAAAATAAGTGTGGTAAAGCACCCCAACCCGTACGAATTGCATTGAAGCCAACGGGTAAGCTAGGTGCGATCGCTTCTAATATTACTTCCAAAACATCCCCAGGTTCCGCATCCCGCACATAAACTGGCCCTGTCAGTAAATGCGGTCCCGCTGCAATTTTACGTTCTGGTGCAAGATTTTGACAAATATCGAGAAGTTCTGGTGTGAGAAACTCTAGTGGTGCTTTGTCGTAAACGTAATAACCACTGTAAGTTTCTACATCAATCGTGTCCCCCGAATCAATAGTGAGGGCTGGTTCTAGTAGGTGCGAGAAACCACCTAGATGCACAGTTTCTTTAGTAGCTTTTAATATGTGATGAGTCATGTTCCTTTGCTGGCTTTATAGTATCTTTATTTAAAACCCAAGTACTCCGGGATTTATCACAAGTTCTGTGTGTAAATTAAACTTGCACATTTGTATGCTCCCCCTAAGAACTGCTGACAATACAACTAAACTATAAAAATGAATCTAAAGTACGGTCAATTAGATATATTGGAGCAAGAACTGGAAACGCTTCTACCCATGCATCGAATAGCGTTTGCGGCAGCTTGCTGTGAGAGATTGTTTCCAAACTATGGCATTTTCCTGCGAGAAATAAAAGAACAAGGCTGGAATGAGCAAGATCCCATAAGAGAAGCACTTGACGAAATCTGGGGATTTTTGGCAGGTAAAAAGGTCGATGTATCAAGATTTCGTCAGTTATTATTTAATTGTGAAAGATATTTCTATGACTCTGAAAACGAAGAAACTCCAGAAGGACAGAGAGGCGCGTGGATTGTCTGTAATACTATAGAACTTTGTCTCGCTCAAACTCCGCAACAAACTTTTTTAGTAGCAAAAGAAATAGACGAAACTCTTTTTGAGTATATAGATTATTTAAGATGCCAGTCTGAAGATGAAAGCTCGGAAGACATTTCCCACGAACAACTATTAGAAATAGTTGCTAACCATCCGTTTACAGTACGAGAAATGGCAAAACAAAGCGAAGACTTGCAGCGTTTGCGAGAAATTCCTACCTTAACTCCTGAGTTTTTACAGTGGCTGCGTACTTCTTCTGAAAATGGTGGTAAAAGTTTACTCGATTTAAGTTGAGAAAACAATCGTGAAGGGTGTGACTAAAAAACCTCAAGAAAACGCAGCGTCAAATTTAGATGCTGTAAAAATTAAATGGTTTCACCACCGTCTCTCTACATGGGGAACACAAAACTTACGCGATTTTCCTTGGCGGCAGACTTGCGATTCTTACGCAATTCTCGTTGCAGAACACCTGCTGCAAAAAACAGATGCAATTACGGTTGTTCCTATCTACAAAGCATTTCTCTTCAAATATCCTACGCTCGAAAACTTAGTTAAAGCAAGCATTGATGAATTGAACGAACTGCTAAAGCCTTTAGGTCTTTACTTCCGGGCAGAAAGACTGTACCAGTGCGCTCGTATCATCATAGAGCAGTATGGAGGAAAAATCCCCAATTCAGAAAAGCAGTTGCTTGAATTACCTGGAATCGGTAAATATACAGCTCGTGCTATCTGTTCTCAAGCCTTCAGTCAACCGCTAGCCGTACTCGATACTAACGTAGCTCGTATCCTTGAGCGCTTCTTTGGTTTACAAGGAGAAAGAGTTAAATCACGCTGTAAGATTCTTTGGCGTGCAGCAGAAACAATTGCTCCCGATAAGGAAGTTGGCAAGTGGAATTTAACCTTACTAGACTTCGGAGCTATGGTTTGCAGGGCCAAAAATCCTCTTTGTAATGATTGTCCACTTTCGGCAAAGTGCGATTATGTCCAGATACAACCGAACGACAGTAAAAAAATACTTCTATCTAGTAGTTTAAAATAGCACTTTGTTCGGATAATTACCTTTGATATATACTTGACATTAACAGGCTGTTTAATATGTCTTACTCTACTTTAGTTCTAGGCTAGAACTAAAGTAAAACTAAAGTATCATATTGTACATAATTTTAAAATTCTGTCTTAGACCATTAACTCAATTAAAAAGTTTTGTACAAAATGCTTATTTCAGGAGCCATCCAGAAGTTTGATTGCTATATTGTATTAAACTAATTATTCTGGCAAAGATGGGTAGATCTGTGCGTAATGATTTACATGGCTTGGAGATTAGTCAAAGAGAATTACAAATTTTGACTAATTTGCCTGTTAAAGATGAACTAATAATCATTAGTAATCCTTTGAATCAAATAGGAAAACAAATTATAAAAAAAATTAAAGGTTCGGAAGGGCCTACTGTAGTTTTTCTAGTTTTTTCTACATTTGTTTTTAGTTATCTGGTTTTTGATATTCTTATTAAGCTCTTTGCTACATGGATTACGATTCCATCCTGGCTATTATTAATTATATTATGCTTATTGGGTGGAGGAATAACACAAATATTTTTATATTTTTGGTGGAAAAAAAGACTTGAAATACTTAAAAATAATTTGACAAACTCTTTGCAAATTCTTTTACATGATGTTGATAGATACAATTCTATTATTAAAGCAATAGATATTAATGACCAAATAGAAGAAGCTGGTAATCCCGGAGTCAGCATTAAGGAAAGAGAGAAAGTTCTTGAAGCACTACAACTTACAAGAAATGATTTAGTGCGTGCTTTGAAGACAGAAAGAATTTTGAGAGAGAATAAAAATTTTATTCTCAGGAATACAGAGCTATTCGTCAATAATTTAGCAACTTTAACAGCAATGCAAGTTACTGAACAGGCGACTGAGCATGGAAGGTTACTTAATGAAGCCTTGCAGATTGCATTAGATGTGCAATATGAAATGCAAAAATTGCAAAGTCAAGAATAGGTAGAGGGGGATGGGGGAGGCAGAGGGTTAGAGAAGCAGAGGGGCAGAGGAGAGAATTCTGAAATAATTTCTCTATGTTCCTGCGTCAACAGGTGTAGACTACCTGCATATTCTTGACCTACAACAGCGAGTCAAATCGATCGGGGGCTAGCATATAGATACCTCTTTTGCTAGATTCTAACTTGCGTCTTTACTGTAACTGCTGTGAGTGTAGTAGCGACAATTGGCTATGCCTCTGGGTATCTGGGTTCGACTGCCTTTCAGGCTAAAGATGCTCTACTGAGCGAACAACCTCTTTTGTGTCAGCCTTGACTGGAAGTTACGACATTTTCATATATAGTTATGAAATTTTTTCATCGGGACTGCCTTTATTGTTAAAGTATGTTTCAAGCTACTCGTCGTCGTCTTGCTCTTTGGTACACCGCGATTACGGCTGTATTATTACTGCTATTTGCCAGTGGAGTGTATTTATATGTCCGCAGTACATTAATTGAGCGGATTGACGATACCCTCAATCATGTGGTGGAAATAGTAGAGCGATCGCTTGTCATTGAACCAGTCAACAGCGATGTCGATCAATTCCGTATTAGTGTAGAAGCCAGTTTTCGCAATAATGCTGACACTGTAGAAGATGACCACATCGATCTAGAGTGGTTTAGCCCAACTGGTGAATTACTCTGGTCAACTCTTTCCGAATCCCTAAATATTCCGATTCATGCTAACCGTACTGGCGAAACTGTGCGAGTAATCAAGGGAGAAAAGGGGACTTGGGGCGACTCAGGACTGTTATTACGACAAATCACACAAAGAGTAGAAATCGGACGGCAGGTATTAGGATATCTGCGTGTCAGCCATCCCTGGTTTGAAGTCACTAAACCCAGTCGCCAACTCATATTTGATTTGGCACTTGGTACATTTTTAATGGTGCTTTCCGTGGCTGCAAGTGGTTGGTTTCTTTCAGGTAAAGCTATGGAACCTGTGGGCGAATCTTATCAACGCCTCAAACAATTCACTGCGGATGCCTCGCACGAACTCAGAAGTCCTATTACTTTGATTCAAACTAATGTGCAAGTTGCCCTAGCTGACTTGGAGTGGAGAGAAGCAGAAGCCACCACTTCTTCAAATTATCGCCAACAGTTAAAGGTAGTGGAACGATTAACGCAGCGTTTGGGTAAGTTAGTCAATGATTTACTTTTTCTGGCACGACAAGACAGTGGTAGTAGCAAAGATATCTTTTCACCTTGTCCGTTAGATGCCTTGCTGATGGAAGTGGTTGAAGAACAACAATTGTTAGCGACGGAAAAAAAAATTATTTTGAATCTAGAGTTGATTGACCCTCCCGCCTCCGAAACTAGCCCGGAATTGCTAGAAAACTGGTTTACGCTTGTAGGCAAATGGGATCAACTAGTGCGGTTATTCACGAATTTGATTAGCAACGCTTTGCAATACACCCCATCAGGGGGACGAGTGAATGTCGAATTGGTGCGTTTAGAGGGAAGTAATCGCGTCTCTAGAATTCGTTACAGCACTCCTCTGTTGCAAATTAAGGTAAGTGATACCGGAATTGGGATTCCCGCAGAGGCACTACCACGCTTGTTTGACCGCTTTTATCGAGTAGATCCCGCGCGTACCCATACGGCTGAGAACACAGCTACAGACAGTACTACAGGTTCAGGATTAGGACTAGCGATCGCTCAAGCTATTGTCGAACATCACCAAGGTCAAATTCAAGTTGAAAGCTGTGTTGGCAAAGGTACTACTTTTATTGTCACTTTACCAATAACTCTTGAGCCTTAATTTTATACTGAAAATTTGTTTCTTCTGACAGATGAAGAGTAATAACTTTAACTATTAACTTTATATAATGAAGCTTGCAAAATTGAGTCATCAATTTAAATGATACGTCCACTTTGGCAAGACCTTGGCATCTTCAATATTGATAGCGATCGTTTTTTATTTCGAGTGGCAAATAAAGGCGGAATGCCATTATAATGTAGAGCGCTGATAGTTAGTTAAGGCTGTATTTTCTGCCACTAGCGATGAATTATCATCATAAAGAATTTAGAAAATTGCTAGCTATTTATCTTATAAAGTCCGCAAAATTGGGTAAGCAGCTTAATAGTAGCAAACAATCTAACTAAGATTTCTAAGTTATAAAATTTAACTAATTTACAACTCAGCCTAAATTGGTAAATTTGTTTTTTTAGCTTATATCCGTAGTTAGATAAAAACATAAGACTCAATTGTTAAATTGAGATTATTCTATAAATTAACCTAATTCATAACAAATCAAATCGATTGATACAGCTATTTTTTGCTTTTGTATTTAATTTAATCTGCAAAATTGGGAAATTTTAAGTCAATCAATAAAGAAATCTCAAAAAAACCTTGATATTTTTCCAGGAGTTAATAGATGAATACACATTCCCAAAGAATTCGCAAGTTTACTAACTTATTTGGTGTAATTTGTGGCGGATTACTGATGAGTTTGCCAGTAATTCCTAGAGCAGTAGTAGCACAGCAAACTACTTCTCCCAAAGTTAACCCCTGCCCTAGTATTTTCTACGAAGAACCACACAATAATCGGGTTATAGTGCCGCGAGGCTGTCCTCCTAATGCTCTCACTCAAAGACTAGCTGCTCAAGGGTTGCTTCCCGTTACTCCTGTTCCTACTACTCCATCCCCATATCAGACAGGACTGGGCGTTGGCGGCGAAACACCCCAATCAGGGACTCCCGGTATTAATCCTTGTCCCCGTATTTATTACGAAGAACCTTTTAACAGTAGAAATATAGTGCCTCAAGGGTGTCCGCCTAATGCTATTACCCAACAACAGCAGGCACTAGGAATAACTCCAAGTCAAGTCACTCCTGTTAGCCCGTCAGTTTCTCCAACTAAACCGACTCAACCATCCGTATTACCACCGCGCCAAGCTCCTAGTACTACGATCGCCCTGGCAAATGGTAGGGTTAATATCAGGTTAGTAAATAACACTGCGGCGAATGTAACTTACCAAGTAATTGGCGATACAGCACCGCGATCGCTACAAGGTAAGTCAAATGTGACACTACAAGGTTTAAGCGCACCAGTAACAGTAACATTCCAACGCGAAGATGGCGGACTACTTTTAGTAACGCCGCAACCCACTTCAGAGCCAGGTATCTTGGAAGTGACGTTTAAGGAAGCTACTGATGTAAGTAGAGATAGAGGTGCATTAAGAATTGATCCAAACGGTTCAGTATTTTTGAATTAGGCTAAAAAAAGAGTTAGGAGAGACGCGATTAATCGCGTCTCTCCTAACTCTAATTCATCGCTTCAGCATTTGAGTCAATCTATCAATCAATCGCACTTCCTGTTTGTTATCTTCCAGAGTTCGTGCCACTATAATTGCTCTTTCATAAAAATTACGGGCAGTTGGGTAATTACCTAACTGCTCGTACAACTTTGCATAGGATTCAAAAGAATTCAATTCTTCTCGCAGATTTTCTAATTCTTGAGCGAGTGTTAAACGTTGCGCTAGTAAATCAAATGCCCGTTCGTAGCGTCCTACAGCACTGTGAGCCGTTACTAAACCATCAATTGCTCGTAATTGGTTGGAACGATCGCGGGTTGTTTTCGCAACTCGCATTGCTGCCCCATAAGAACCAATGGTATCCTGATAATTTCCGGCTGCTAGATAAGCATCACCTAAATTATTCAAAGTATTTGCCTCACCGATGGTATCGCCAGTTTGACGGCGGAAAGTTAAAGCAGTTTCATAAAGTTTAATTGCTTTGTTGTAATCTCCTAGCCTAGCTGTTACTAAACCCAAATTACTCAGAGATAGTCCTTCACCTTCAATACTTTTGATGTTTTGAGCAATTGCGAGTCCTTCTTGAACCGTTTTGCCGGCAGCGACGGTTTCTCCTGCTTGGAGTAATAAACTAGCAATATTATTTAGCGCAAAAATCTGTGCTTGAAAGTCTTTGGTATCACGAGCGATCGCTAATCGTCGGCGTAATGCATCTTCCCCTTCTTTGAAACGACCTAGTTGGATATAAGCCTTTGCTAATAAATCATAAGTTAGACCTTGTGCTTTGATATCTCCAATCGAGTGATAGATATCTAGTGCCTGCAAGCAAGAATCTATTGTTTTTTCGGAATACCCTGACGCGTTCTGTTGTTCAGCGATACGCACTAAACTGTCTGCTTCATCTCTTGATTCTCGCCAACTCGAACTACTTAAGGGGCGATGGAGTTGTTGAGTAATATCCGCAGCACTTGCTGTTACAGGACTCAACAAAAAAGTAAAAAGTAAAAAGTAAGTAAAAAACTTGAATTTATTAACCCTGCCTAAGGCAAGGGTAGCGCCATCCAGAATCTCCAACTGATAGCCTTCGCTGCGAAGGGTTGGAGCTAAGTTCAAAATAGTATGCTTTCGGAATAAATGCCGTTGTTTCATAAAACTTACCCGTGAAATTTCGGGTTTCAGTATAAGATTCAAGTAAAAGTTTTATTTCTTAGCAGTAACACCATCAGCATACGCGTTAATACTTAAGTTATGATTTGGCTGAATCTTCTCCCAAGTAGATAGCGCGGATATCTGGCGGTAATTTGTCCTCTAGCATAAGATAGCCTTCCTGGAGAAAATTGGCTACTTCAAGAGGCGATATCTTTTCTCCTTCGGCTTGTAGATAGGCGGCAATTCTAGTTTCGCTCCAGTGGAAAGTTTGAGCCATTAAGACCATCAAGCGCAAAATAGGTGGTAATTGGTCTAATGCCTGTTCTACGTAGCACCATAGCGGTGGTGAAGTCGCTTGGAGCGAATAATGAATTGCTTCGGTTGGGGGTAGCTTAATTTCGTTGATACAGAAAGCCGTAATGTTAATTAGCCAATTTTGCAAGGTTAAGGCTTCTTGGCCTAGTTGAGGATTGGTTAAATTGAGTCCGCCAAGTTCGTAATAGATATGTCGCCAAGTCAGGGCAAACAGATAATCTGCCTGTACAGGCGATCGCGCCGAATGCTGAATCAAGGTGTAAACTATGGGACTGTAGCGACAAAAAATCACCGTAAAGTACTTTCCAGCCTCTGGATGGCTCTGAAACAGACTCAGCAGTTCTTGGTCGCTGTGATGAAACAGCGACTTGACTAGCGGGTGGTTAGCTTCGGGAAAATGAGGAATTTGCATAGGCTTAACAGTAGATAGTTGTTAAAATAATATTGGGAATAGGAGTTTTGTCGTCAGCAACATCATATTTTTACAATGAGTCTGTTTATTGTGAAGACTCAAACACTTTAGTATTGATACACTAGGAACAAGGACTTAAATTTCAGTCTTTATCGACAATAATAAAAGCGGCTCCTTATACAATCTTTAATTTGTTCATGGTTATAGCAGCTAGTGTGATGCCTTTTCTGCTCGCTCCGTTGACTTTAGGCTCTTTTTTGCCTTCCCTGCCCTTGGATAGCTTATTCTCCACCCAAGGCATTATGGTGATGCTGCTGGCGGCATACGCTGGCGCTATGTGGATGTTCCTCACCAGTGCCCCAAAGGTACATACCGTAATGGTGTCCGATTTGGAGATTGCCCGACAGTTGTATGAAGGGCTGCTAGATTTGCCAGCAGCTGAAGTGCCGTTGCACTACTACTACAACTACGAGCAAACCATGGGCACAACCGGGATCGATCCACTATACATGTCCACCAGTCCCAGCTGGTCTGGCAAAACGATGAACAATGCCAACGATGGACTGTGGTATCAGATCAAGAAAAACACCCAACTGCACATCATTACTGGGGCGAGTCTGGGTAGCAAAAATCAGCAGCGTCACGTTTGTTTCGATCGCGACTGCCTCGACATGATTTTAATGCGAGTAGAAACGCGTGGTTTAAAGTTCAAGATTCGCAACCAAAAGCCCCTCAACTTTCTAGTCAAGGACTATGAAGGACGCATTATTGAACTGGCTGAAGTAGCGAACTAGTCATTAAATTATAAAATTTTAGGTTGGGTAGTGCGATCGCATCACCCAAATTTTTTAGCAAGTGAGATATTCTCTCTACAATATTTAAATCGGGTTGATGAGCAAGTCGAATAATTACCCGACACTATCAGCATTGTCATCATCGTAAACCTTGGCAAATGAAAGCAGCCCAATAGCGAGGATGTGAAAAGGGAAATTGCTGTGTGGAGTTTTCGATTTCTTTAATTCGTCTGTTCAATTTGGCGTACAGATTATATTCATGCTTCCATTGTTCATATTCTATAGAACCTGAAGGATACTTTTTTCTATGTCCTATCAGTTCTTTTTCTTTTGCTTCTACTTCCTGAAATATTTTATTAAGGTCTAATTTTGTAAATTCTCGTAGCTGAATTTGGGCTTTATGTAAAGCTTCAGGACGGCTGTAATTTTGTTGTCTATGTTGGTAGTAGAAGATAGAAAATAGTGCTGTTGCTAAGTCATCTACTACCCATAAACTACTAACAACGCTTCTAGCACCTGCACACAAAAAACCTGTGGCAAGAGTAAGAATATCATCAGTCAGGGATGGAATACCGAGATTTGTTTCGCAGCAAGAGAGAAACACTTCTACAAGTTTAGGTAAACGCCAGCTTGGTGTCATTAATTGCCCCAAGGTGATGTTACCATCAGCTAATTTTAGCTGTGATTCTAAAGGATTATCGAGGCGAGATACCGCATGGTGGGAGGAATGAAGTACTTGAACTTGTTGTGCTAAGTGTCGATAGTTTTTACAAGTAGCTTGACTACTGCCGATTAATCTGTTGTTTAGTGGAATATTATACATTTGGGCGATTTGTTCGCCTTCAAATCTGGCACAGGGAAGATTATCTTCGGCATCTTCCACAGTTCCATATTGTCGAGAAATTTGATTAAATATCTCTACATTGTCGCGTTGTTGACAAAATTCTAATATTTGGCAACTTGGGGTGTAACGAATGAGAAATTTATCTCCTAAATCTTCTTGATATTCTCCTGTAGGTAAAGCAGCGAAGGGAATTTGATGCAATAACAGGTGAGGGACTAATATTAATTCTTCTATTCCTTGAAGATGTTGGGATATGAGTTCGGATATTTGTAGACGTTCAGTTAGTTCGCGGAGAATACTGTTAATTTGAGTTTCCCATTTTTTGGGATCATTCATATAAGGCAATAACCAATTCTGCTCTATCCAGCCTTGCAACGTCTTTAAACCTTGTCCTGTGCAAGTGTGGAGAGTAATTTTGTTTTGCTGCACAACAAAAATATGGGTGTCGCTGTTGGTAGTGTAAAAACTGAGGATAGCTGTATTGGTCTGGTCAATTAGCTTTTGAATTTCTGACAAGCTGAGGTGATTAACTTGAATTTCTCCAGCTAATACAGGATCTTCGCGTCTAAGATTTTCCCAAACTTGTTGTTTTTGGGTTTCTAAAGATGCGATCGCTTCATTATAAGCTTCCCAAGCAGCGCGTGTTTCACTACGATTATTTTCATATTTATGGCTTTGGCGTTCTCGATCAATTTGCCGTTGCAGTTCTTCGTATTGCTGCAATAACTCTTGAACTTTCGGGGGGATTTCTTCGCCTTGAAAAAGGTTGTAGCTTGCCATTAAGTCTACCAAGCGTTTGGAACGCGATCGCTCTGAATATTCAAAAGCTTTGTCTATTTGTCCTGCGTTAATGCAAGCTTGCACCATACTTTCGTAAATGCCAATAAAATCCTCAAGTGTCTTTTGACGGTTAAATTCTGACTTTTCCCAATTACGTTTTTGCTCAAGGGCATCAATTGCTATACAGTAGCCATCTATAGCTAATGGCCAAAGTTCAGCACTAGAAGCAGCATTACCTAAATGTCGCGCCGCAGCTAAACAATAAAAAGGAAAAGAAGTAGGAGTGTATGTTTCCAGCACTAAAAGCGAGGATTCGATTACTTCTTGTATTAAACCTTGTTCGTAGTATATGTTACATAAATTAATTTGAATCATCGCCCATTTTTCAGGAAAGCTTTCACGAGTAAAAACCTGTAAAGCTTTTTCGTAGCAAATTATAGCTTTTTCAACATTATTGTTCTCATTTTTATCAATATATTCTGCATAGACAATGCCCAAATTATTATTAACTAAAGCCCAATATTCAGGAAAAGTTTCTGGAGTTAAAATTTGTAGGGCATTGTTATAGCAGTTAATAGCAATCTCCCGACTGTTGCTACAATTGGCATCTTCTTTTTTGAGATAGGCATTTCCTAAATTCATCTGAGTTCTAGCCCAGTATTCAGGAAAAGCCTGATGAGTAAAAATCTGCATAGCTTTTTGTGAGCAAGTTATAGAATCTTGAATATTCTCATCCGGATTACCATAAATACGTTGAGAGTAAACCGTTGCTAAATTATGCTGTGCCCAAGCCCATTGTTCTGGGTTTTCTATAATATTAAAAATCTGTAAAGCATTTTTAAGGTGAATAATAGAAAGTTCTAGATTCTCTGCTTTATCGTCACGTATGCGATCTCGATAGGCAAGCCCCAGAATATTTTGTACTTCTGCCCAGTTTTGTGGAGCAATTTCATAACTACGAATTTTTAAAGCTTCTTGACATAAATTAATAGCAGTTTCTAAATTTTGCGCTCTATCTTCTTCTATACGTTCCCAGTAAAGATATGCCAGTATAGTTTGTGCTAATCCCCATATTTCGGAGTAAGTAGTTGAAGTAAATACAGTTTGTCCTACTTGACAACACACAAGAGCGATTTCTAAATTATCAGACTTATTACCTAATGGAAACTCTCTAAGACGCTTACTAAAATCAAGAATGGCTGCTGCTATTACTGCTGCTTCATCAAAAGTTAATTGAGGTAAAATAGATATTTGCCAATTTTCTAATAAAATAATCAGTCTTTTATCTAGTTTATCTAAGTTTGCTTCCAAAAGTGGATAAATTGCTTTAAAGTTGCCTGTACTATTCAAAGTTGCTTGTAATGCTATATTTAAAAATTTTCTGGAAATTTCAATAGATACTTTTTCAGCTACTTCATATAAATAAGCAGCTTTTTCTTTATCTCCTTGTTCTAAAATAATATCAACACAGTTATTAAGTATATTTAGAAATCGATCGTCAATAACCAATTCCTGATTAGCCATCAAAATATATCCTTCTTCTCCAGTTGGACAATTTAAAATTTCTTTAATGATACTTAAATACGTTTTTATAAGTTGTTCATATTCTTTATTACTAAATTCTTGTTCCATATTAATTTAAATAATACCTAGTAATGCTTAATTCTAAAATTCTGCCAACTTATCCAGCAATTCCTCAGCTAAATCTAACAACTCAATTTCATCAAATTTATCACTAGTACCGCGATTACTTTCTCCACCCGTCACATTAGCGGCCAAAATATTTTTCACAGCAAAAATCCTGTCTTCTTCCTCTGAGAGACTAAGGCATTTTTCCAACTCTAAAGCAACTTCTTGAATTGTCCTTGAACCTAAACGCGCTCTTACTTTCACTGCTACTGAATCGTCACTTTCTAGCAGTTTTACTAAAGCTGTTCTCAGTTCATAATCCTCACTGGAAAACTTCTCAATCGCTGTACGAACATATTCGCGGACGCTCATGTTTGCCGCTAATGCCTTTTGGAAAACTACATCCGGTACATCTACCAGCAATATACCTTCGTTATCGCTGGCTTGATATAAGTCATCCCCTTTTTTGATGGCTACCAGCAAATCTGCACCCAAGGCGTGTAAATAGTGCAACACAGATTCCAACTCATGTTCCTTTAATGCCGATTCCAATTTGGACACCGCTGCTTGTTGTACTCCTAACTTTTCCGCTAGCTGTGCCTGAGTCAGTCCTGTCTTATTACGTATTTCTCGCATGGCATCAGTAAGGTAGAGGCGTAAGTACTCTAACTTTCCCGCCAAAATCACCTCTGGTTCGTCGCTTACCTTTTGCTGCAACCAAGCTTGAAAATTAGGCTTTTTCATCACTGTTCCCTCTGCTGCAATTCACGTAATCTTACTCTTGCAGGTTCTTTGTCTCTATCTTTGATCGCGCCGTTGTATTTTTTCATAAAGGCGTGCAACACTACAAACCGTTCAGGTGTAGCAGCCGTTAAGATAAACCTTGGATTATGTTCGCTCTTGGTCATACGTAACTCATACAGGTCATCTTCTAGCTTCTCAAAGATGTCACTGGTGAGTGATGCGAGTCCTTTGTTGCACAGGTAGCCAAGATTAACTTGCAAACGCTTGGTTTCGGAAGCAGTCAGTAATGGCTTTGGTGGATTTGCTGGTTGTTCCTCTTCGGGAATCATCCTGATGAAAAAAGCAAGTAAATCTTTGGGAATTTCCCCATTGACATCTTGATAAAGTTCCCAAGTCCAAGTCACTTCCTACCTCACAATATAGTATTCCTTGTAAGGAATGTCAATCTATTATTCTTTTAAAGGAATAATATATAGGATACGTGAGTACAACTTAGGTAATCAAAGAATTAGTCATAAAAATGGTGCGTTATGGCTTTGTCTAACGCACCTTACTATTTCTATACAATTGCCAGTGTTGATTAAGTTTCTGATTCTGGTAATGCTTCTGCTTTCTCTGGCTTGAGTAAGGGGAAGGCGATCGCATCCCGAATACTGGCACAATCAGTTAATAACATCACCAAGCGATCGATCCCAATCCCTAAACCTCCTGTAGGTGGCATTCCGTATTCCAAAGCTGTCAGAAAATCTTCGTCTACACCTTGCGCTTCTAAGTCGCCAGCAGCTTTTCTTGCAGCTTGTTCTTCTAAACGTTCTCTTTGGTCGATGGGATCGGTAAGTTCCGAGAAGCTGTTGGCTGTTTCTCGTCCTACTATAAATAACTCAAATCGTTCCACCAAACCAGGTTGAGAACGGTGGGGCTTTGCTAACGGCGAAATTTCTACAGGATAGTCAATTACAAAGGTAGGTTGAATTAAATTTTCCTCTACCTTTTGTTCAAAGGCTTCATTCAAAAGTTTGCCAACTGATGGCACATCTTCAATATCTTCAAGTCCAGCATTTTTACTTGCTGCTTTTGCTTCCTCCAAAGTTTGAAATGACTTGAAATCTAAACCCGTATATTCCTTCACTAAATCATGCATTGTCACTCGCCGCCAAGGTGGTGTTAAATCCACAGGTTTCTCTTGGTAGGTAATTTCTAGCGTTCCAAGAACCTCTTGGGCGACAGTGGTAATTATTCCCTCTGTCAGCGCCATCATGTCATTGTAGTCGGCGTAAGCTTGGTAAACTTCAATCGTTGTAAATTCTGGGTTGTGACGAGTCGAAATTCCTTCATTACGGAAAATCCGCCCTAATTCAAACACCTTTTCAAAACCACCCACAATCAATCGCTTGAGATGGAGTTCTGTAGCAATTCGCAAATACAACTCCATTTCTAAGGTGTTGTGGTACGTGATAAAAGGACGTGCATCTGCACCGCCTGCTTCACTTTGCAGAACTGGCGTTTCAATTTCTAGAAAATCCCGTTCTTCCAAATAACGACGAATTCCGGCGGTAATTTGGGCGCGGCGGCGGAAAGTTTGCCGCACTTCCGGGTTAACAATCAAGTCAACATAGCGTTGACGGTAGCGCTTGGCAATGTCCGTTAACCCATGCCTTTTATCAGGTAAAGGTAACAGAGATTTAGTCAGGATATTATATTGTTTGACGTAAATAGATAATTCGCCCTTTTCAGTCCGTTTGATAGTGCCTTTAACACCCAAGATATCGCCGATATCTGTAAGTTTATCGAGTTGTTTGAAAGCATTGGCAACAATATCTGCCATACTTTCGTCAATGCGCTTTTTTTCTAGGTAAAGCTGAATTGTGCCTGTTTCATCTTGCAAGGTGACGAAGGCTAGTTTACCCATAAAACGACGCAACATGATGCGTCCGGCGATCGCTACTTCTAAATCAACTTCTTCACCGCTGGGTAAATCAGCAAATTGTGCTTGCAATTGCGCCGCGTGATGGCTAGATTCCCAACGATAGGCGTAGGGATTCATTCCTAGCTGCTTTAGCTGTTCTACTTTCTCCAGCCGCGTGGCACGAATATCTTCTTCAGACATATTTACGAACTTTCAGGGGGCAAAGATAATTATAAATGCTGCGATCGAGTGGGGCGATTATCTACAATCTATAAAACTTTCAGATTTGGTGTTGCCATCAAACACTACCAGAAATTTGCCGTCGGGTATTAAGCGTTGAATAACCTGTAAATAACCATCAGCATCTGATTGGGTTCGGAAACGAGCCACAACAACGAACCTAGTTTGGAAGGCTAAAATCAAGAATTTATTTTGTAGGAAAATGTAACGATATCCTTGATTGCCTTTCCAGAAATTGGAGTCCAGATTAGTCAACTGTTTCCATAAGTTAGGCGATGCCTTTCATCAACAAGGCTTTTAGAGAAAATGTTATTAATATTTAACATTTCTTTCTGCCAGTCAAACCATTATTTTTGTCCTACTGTTAGGGAATGACGAGATAAGATAGCCTTCATCTTCAAGTTAGTAAATTGCACGATCGCTTTTACCAAGTCTTGCTGATCTGGTTGCAAATTCAATGTTTCTAACGCTTGAGTGATATTATTACCAGCACGTAGGTTTTGAACAAGTTGTGTACGCTGGGATGAGTTTAACACTGCTGCAACTTCTTTATTTCTTCTCTGACGTACAGCCTGGAGTTGTTGGCGTTGTAAAGGAGTTAACTCAATTTCTGAAAATGAAGTAAAGTACGTAGCAGCATTAGTAACTTGAGCAAAAATAACATTAGAACTAGCATGAAGTTGAACTGGTGCTGCCAAGGCAATTCCCGGCATTAAGATGACAAGAGCAAGAATATTAGCGAACACAAACATCCGTTTTGTAAGGTGAGTTGCCATATCGAGAAATGTCTACATCAGATTTAATTGTGTCCCACCTCAGGGGGACAGTAGCTTTGATTCTTTTTTAGCTGTAGTTCTCCACTTCCTGTTAGGGAGGCAGTAGTCCATCTAAAACTATTATCTAATCTAAGGGAATTACAAAAATAAATTATGTGATAGGGTAACTGTTTTAGAATAAGAGGGGGGAGATGAGGAAGACGCAAAGAACAACTACTGACAACTAACTCCTAACTTTTGTACAGACGCGATGAATGAGCCAGTGCGTTGCGGTGAATCAGCGCTGCAAAGAGAAGTTGCCATAGCGTAGCGAAGCGCGAGTCTTCTCCCAAGGGGAGACGCTACGCGAACGAGCGTCACGAGCGTCGGAGGGTTTCCCTCCGGAGCCACTTCTGTGCGGGGGTTCCCCCCGTTGAAGAAAGTGGCATCAGGCGACTGTGAACCCGTTCGCTGAAAGCGTTCCCGAAGGGTAGGGGGGTTCCCACGCCACTTGTTCCACTTGGGAAACCCCAAGACCACAGTGGCTCCCTGTTGTAGCAACTGGCATCGCGTCTGTACTCAGCACTCAAGATATTACTCAGACCTTTTCATTCTGTTAATTTCTTGTTGCAATTCTTCAACTTGCCGACGCAAATTTTCTGCTTCATTTTCTAAATTTTCTGCTGCAACATTTACTGCTCCGGAAGCAGGCGATCGCTGATAGTTTCCTTGGCGAATTTGCTGATATTCTTCTGATACTGCCCACTCACGTAAGTAATGCAAACGTTCCACAGGAAAAGGATGAGTAAGCATTGCACCTTGAAAACCAGTGTACATCAAGAATTTATACACTTGGTTCAGTCCATCTTCATCAAGTGCCTGATAATTTTCTGACTGTTTAATAAACTCTTGTAAACTGTACTCATTGGCATATTTGATACTACCGCCCGTGACTTTCATCATTGAGGAAATCACAGGATTTAAGTCATCCATGACTAACAAAGCGGCGCGATCGGAGGATAACTCAGCTTTACGTCGCCATTCATAAAAGGCAAGTAACAAACCTTGACTGACAAAATCACCAATGCCAAAAGTCAATTCACCAACTCTTGAAGCGACACTCCTCGCCCATATCGCCATTTGAATTAAAATAGTATGACCACACTTAATGTGCCCTAATTCATGGGCTAGTACTGCCCTAATTTCGGCTTCGTTTAGTAAGTCTAATATCCCCGTATTTATGACTATGTAAGGATGCTCTTGTCCAAGTGCGTAGCTATTAGCTTGGGCATTTTGCTCAACAAACAGTGCTGGTTCTGGATAAATATCCAAATCTCGTACACATTCTCGAAAAACCTGGTAAATAGTGGAATATTGGCGCGGCCCGACTTGGATGGTGTTGCCCATTAAATAGACTAATTGAGGGCGTTCAGCGAAAAATTCCACAAATTTACGAGCGACAAAATCAAATCCTGGTAAATTACGTAAAGCTTGCTCAGCTTGGCTATCTAGTGGATGCCTGAAGGCTTCGCTGGCAATTCCTGCGTAGGTTGGCATAATTGGTTAATGGTTAATGGTTAATGGTTAGTGGTCAGTAGTCAGTGGTCAGTAGAAAAACAAATAACAACTGACAACTGACAACTGACAACATAATAGAAATGGGGCTATTGGAAGTAAAAGTCACTTTTTATGGGATTTAAAGCGTGTGATTGAGGCAGAAGTCCATTTATCACTACATAACTTCCTGCGATCGCAGGCGGGTTTCCCTTCCTGGCCCCATCATTTGACGATGGCAAGGTTGGTAGCACGCGCCTTGCGCTTAGGACGTAGCGCCTTAATTCAAGTTGGGGCAGTTTCTGGCTATCAAGGGCGCTATCGCACTAGTTTCGTAGCATCGGCGTTAATGTGGCATGGGCCTGTAATTATTGTTGCCCCAGAAGAGGTACAGCAACGGCTGCTGCGTGTAGAAATTCCGCGACTACAGCAGTGGCTGCAAGCCAACAAACCTATCAGAACAGGTGACGCTTGGCCCAGTGCTGAGTTCCAAGGATTACTCCTTACCTCCCCCGCAGCTTGGTTAAGAGGACAGTTCACATCTTCTGGTGATTTTCCTCCAGATATTCCCACCATTATTGATGGTGTAGACGATCTCGAAGATTGGGTACGTCATCAGCTCACTCAGGATATTCAACCCCACGATTGGGATCAACTCATGCTAGCTTGTCCTAACCAAGCTGAGGCAATTCGCTCTGCAAGGGTGCAACTCACAAAAGAACTATTCCAGCATCCTGTTAATCCCTATGAATGCTATTTGATTTCCCAACCAGAAATAGAAATTCTAAATCATCTCTATTCTGCTTTGGAATCAGTCAAAGGATTACCAGAACCTTGGCAGCGCTTCTGGCAGCAATTTGAATATATTAATAATGAAAACTCCTCTCCTGCTCCCTTTACCCCCCCTCCTCTCTTCTGGGCGACTATTGCCCATCGTCAAGGTTTATTTTCTTTGCATTATGCCCCTATTGAATTAGGAAAAATACTTTCGCCCATTTGGCAACGACAACCTGTAGTACTAATTGGCAGCGTTTTAGAGTCTGAAACTGAAGCTCCTCTATTGCGTCAGCGCTTCGGGTTGGATGATGTAACTTGTTTGAAGTTCTCCTCGGAGAGTCAAGCGGAAGCAATTCAATTGTATTTACCTCATAAGTTGCCCCTACCCAACACACCAGAATTTCAAGCAGCATTTATTCACAAAGTCCGTACGCTACTGTGTTTGAGTGCCACTGCACCAGGATTGACAGTGATTTTGGTGGGAGATGTACCACTGAAGGCTCAAGTAGGAACAATTCTGGCTTCAGAATTTGGTTCGCGGGTGCAAGTGGAAAAAACTTGTTTGGATGAAAATGGTATTTTGGTCAGCGGTTGGGAATTTTGGCGAGAACATCAAAGCGTTTTACCTGCGCCCCATCTACTAGTGATAGCCACTTTGCCTCTACCGTCTTTAGAAAATCCCCTTGTGGCTGGGAGAGTAGCTCACTACAAGCGATCGCATCAAGATTGGTTTCGTTTATACTTATTACCAACTGCTTTGAATGAATTGCAGCGAGCGATCGCCCCAGTGCGAGGAGAAAATCAAGGTATCATTGCTTTGCTCGATAGTCGTGTAGTAAACCGTAGCTACGGCGCTCAAATTCTTGCTGCCCTAAGTCCTCTAGCACGTATTAACTATCTCGACCCCAGTCTATTTTCCAACGCTAATGAGGAAAATTCTGCTTAGTCATCAGTCAACTATTTACGTTTTGTCAACTGAAGGACTATCATCTCCTGGCAAGCGTTATCATCAGCTGGTTCGGGCATTCTAAGCTTCTAAAGCTGTCATATTTTGAATTTACATTAATGATGCAATTAACTGTGTCTCTGGTGTAACTTATGTGACAGCTAATATTAACTGAAAAACTAAGTTGAATTTTGAATTGCTGATTATGGGTGAAGCAAAACGTCGTAAAACCACACTTGGAGAACAATACGGTCAAGATACTCGTATTTTGTCTTGGGTTCCCATTACCAAAACCCAGGCGGAACAATTTGTTGCTTGGACTACTCGCGGTGCTTGGATAGGTATTGGCATTATGGTTGTAGCGTGGGTGACTATCCGTTTTATCGGTCCGGCTTTCGGTTTGTGGCAAGTAGTGTCTTAAATTTGCCAGTGTTTGTAAAAATTTCTATCCATAATGTGGACTATTAAGCTAATAAACCCTAATCTAGGTTCAATCCTAAAATGGATATAAACCTCAAGAAATAAAGTAGATGTTAATTAGCCAACCTAGTTTTTACTAGGTGTGTAAAGTAGTCACGTAATCGGAAATAGATTAACCCCTCTTCCGATAGATAATTTGAGATAGGATTCAGTACGCATAAAAACGTATAAAGTTGTAAAATAATCCAATTTAAATTTGGATTTATTTTTGAAACTTTAAATCTAGCCTTTGACGATTTTATGCATGAGGCAGCTTGGTCAATCCGGCTGTCTTTAATGTTTTCTTAATGAAACGGAGCCTATTATTAATTATCTTAAAAACGTTGAATGATATGTGATTGCTCAATTCCAAGAGACAGGCTTGAGTAGCCAAAACTTAGAAGTATCATAGTTTTTTTCAGTTTTCCCTATTCAAGTTGCTATCTATAACTCTCGCTAGAGTAACAAACTTTAAGTCTCAAATATTATTGTTTGACAGAGTTGGGTAAAAACTGGGCTATTCTAGCTTTTAAAAGATGAGAAACTGGGCATTTGCAATTGAATACTTCTGCTAAAAATGGATTTTTTGTAGCTTTCTCAACCGTTCTTTATCATACTCACGAGATTTTTCATGTTTTATGCAAGTATTTCAGCATAATCTCTAGAATACGGAAAATATTGCCGAAATGGCAACATAGCTTTTCTGAGTTTAGTTATTCTCAGTGTTAAGCCTGTAAATATTGGGGTTGTAAATTTGGCGTTATATCTAAATAAATGTTGTGCATAAAAAATCTTTCGTTTCAGCCATAAATCCCGTATTTCAAATCTTAAATTTACACAGTCATCTACTAAAATCCATAGATTTGGGAAAGATTTACTTGGTATACCCAACACTCGACAAGAATATACGTCCCCTGGAGGATACACGATCTAACCACCAGACAAATTACACAAAGAATATCAGAGAGGCTGTGAAGCCTTTGTCATTAATAAGTTTTGCTATGCACAGTTGAGGAGAAATAGATCCGTAGCTTTTCTATGGTTGAATGATGCCAAATTTGGGTTACTCTTAAAGCTGATCTCTTCCACTAGGCATCTACTCAGACGGAATCGTATAAAGAAAAAATTAAATTTAGCAATTCCGTCTGATAAATTGAATTTGCAAACTGAATAGTTTGATACGGCAATCTGAACAGTTATCCACTACCCTAAGCAAGGTAGTCAATTAACGACTCCCTGGGTGTCTGGTAATTGTAATGGATAGTTTACAATACCAGTGGGTGAGAAAATCTAAAGAAAATATAAAAGAAACCAAAATGACTGTGGTGTCTGGAGGACAAACGTGTTTCTAAGACTAGCGCATCAACATCGGCAATTCGTCCAAGACTTGGTTATGAACCTACAAGCCTTGGCGATTGTCCTAGAACGGCGTGGGTATCCTGCGTCCTGTTATACTTGCGGCGACCAGATGAATAGTGCTTCATTTATGGTCAGCTTGGGAGACAACCACCTGATTCGGTTCTTAGTATCCGATTACGGGATTACTTGGACAGAAATGCGGGATGACCGTGAATTAATGAAGTTAGAGGGTGCTGAGGCAATTAACCAGCTACAGGAACTGGCTAATCTTGTCAAGCAATCTGCACCAGCTTGTTCAGGTAATAAAGCGTTGGTCAAGAAGTGTTAAGGATTCCTGTATCTGATGAGGTACTTTCAACAAAGGTCTAGTATTCGATTTCGTATTAGGAATCGATTGTTAATAATTGGTAATAGGTAATTGTAGCTTAGTCTACGATTCCCCATTACCTATTCACCGTTACGGTTACATCTGACCGAGAGTCAAACAATTTTGGATTAGGGAAAAAATCTCAAATCGGCACTTACAACCCATTGCCAATCAAAATAAAGAATGCTCAATAGTAGGGGTGATTGAGGCTACCGCTGACTGTTGCTGGTGTATTGTAATCTTTTAGCTTCAAGTCTTTGGTAATCAAATCAATTTGTGCTTGTCGCAAGGCTTAGGCTTGTGTTAAATTTTCTGATGACAGTGTGGTATAAAAAGCCTTCATTAGTACCTGAGTAGCGCCATCATCTACAGCCTATAAAGAAGCAATTACTGCCCTCGCACCGATTTTCTACATCTGATAGCTAAACCGTTGTCTAACTTGGCTCCCACATCGGTTTTACAGGCACTCAACACAACCAAATCCAGATAAGGGAGTGACCAAGTAGCGACATTTCTGAGATTAATGCGATCGCCATTTGCAAATAAAATAAACGAATCTTTTGGTTTCTCCACCACAAAGACTGCATGAGTCGCTAAATAGACAATAGTATAATCATCCATTTGCGGTACAGCGCTTTCAGGACTAAAGGCATCGTTTAAAAGTTTCTTAGTTTGTTTTAAACCTCAAACAAATAACCTATATTACTGTAGGTTTTACCCTATATAGCGTGAGCTTGCTCAAGAGTCTTTTGTGTTAGACTGAGTTTTTTTAATGGGTAAAACTGCAAGATCAAAACTAAGCAGTTGCGAATACTTACCATGATTCTGGTATATTCTGGCAATATTGTTAAGAGTCGCGCCTTCCCAGTAACTTCCTTCAAGTTATTTGCTGATAGCTAGCGCTTGCTGTAATCTCTGCAATGCTTCCTCAAACCTACCTTGCTTGGATGATGCGATCGCTTCTACATTCAGCCGCTCAATTTTTGATTGTCCATTGTTGTTGGGTAAAGCTTGAGCTTTTTCACCGTAGTTGTCTTGTATCCTAGCATGATAATTTATTAATTTATTTTCTGGGTATGCCATCCTAGAACTTAGCAAAAACTAAATTGATTACAAAAATATTAAAATATCGAAGATGAGGGTACATAAAAACCCTCCTGTGTTTGCGAGAGTTGATACTAATCGAACAATTCTACAATGCAACTCTTTTTTATGTTATTCCAGATGTGGAAAAATTATAGTTGCTAACAAACTTGATGAATATGTCTGAAGAACAAATAACTCAAGCCAAGCTACCACCAACTAGTGCTATTGATATGCCATCAAATCAGACCTTTGAAGGATGGTTTGAATATCCTGTAAGAGTGCAACCACATCATACTGACTATGCAGGTATTGCTTGGCATGGTGTTTACATAGCTTGGATGGAAGAAGCACGTGTAGAATACTTGCGATCGATAGGTATTGAATTTGCTGATTTAGTGGTGTTAGGTTGTGATTTACCAGTTGTAGAACTTTCAGTAAGATATCACCGTTCAATTCAGTTAGGTATGGCGGTGGTAGTCAAAACGCGCATGACTGAGGTGACTGGTGTCCGCATTAACTGGGACTATGCTATTGTCTCTACAGATGGACAGCAATTGTATGTCACGGCCAAGGTGACATTAGTAGCACTAGATCGCGAAAGAGGTAAAATCATGCGTCAGTTACCTGCAAGTGTCAAAGATGCATTAGCAAAAGTTTCTGCATTACACAAATGAAAGTTGGACACTTGGAGATCCCTTTTTCAAGGGTGAAGCTGAGAGTTTTGTCACTTCATACTTCACCCCTCATAGGCAACAGTTAATTTTTAATTTTTTACTTTCCACTACGTATCTGCGACACGGTTTGAGCAAACTGTATTATTTGATGCCAAATATCTTGTGGTGTAATGCCAAAACCAATATTTAATAAGATCAGAATGGCAGCAATAGTCAAGGCATTGCTCACAGTAGTTTTGAGTATCTTCCACAAAATTACGAATACGAACCAAGCAATAATCAGGGTAGGAATCATAAATACCAATTCCTTTAGAATCGCTCTTAATAAGAGGGGTTTTATTTAAAAAGGGATATTTTCATATACTTAACAATTACTTACTATTGCGAAAGCTAATTGACCCAAGTTATATAGATACTATGTATTGGAAAATATGGTAGATTTTTTAAGTAATTGCTGCTTCAATAGAATACCATAAATCGACGCAATAATTTGTGGTTTACAGAACTTTTATAGACAAATGATTAATTTTTTTAATTTTTTGGTAGATATATATAAACTATGAGTTCTAGGGAATAAGGGTAATGAGGGTGGTGTAGTCAAATCACCATCCTCAGCAGTATTTTTATGGTAACTAGCTCCTTAGCGCACAGAAATAATACGCGCAGGAGTAGCTAATTTTTGAGTTGCATTTAAAACTTCTTGTCTTGCCCATTTATCTGCTGCCAAAATGTCATCTAAAGAGGGATTTGAACGGTTATCATTTTGATGGCGATCGCATACCCATTCGATACACCGGGGAATATCTAAAAATTGAATTTTCTCTTCTAAAAATAACGCCACAGCTTGTTCATTAGCGGCATTTAACACAGCTGGCATTGAACCACCAGCCTTACCCACAGCGTAAGCCAACTGCATACAGGGATACTTTTGGTGATCTGGTTCGCGGAAGGTTAAATTTCCAGCCTTCACCAAATCCAGTCTTTCCCAGTCAGTATAGATGCGGTCAGGCCAAGATAAAGCATACAGTAAGGGTAAGCGCATATCAGGCCAACCGAGTTGGGCTAAAACTGAGGTATCTTGCAGTTCAATTAGTGAGTGAATAATGCTTTGGGGATGAATGACAATTTCGATATCTTTATAATCCAAGCCAAATAGAAAGTGGGCTTCAATTACTTCCAATCCCTTATTCATCAAAGTGGCGGAGTCAACTGTGATTTTACGCCCCATTGACCAATTGGGATGCTTGAGAGCATCAGCAACTGTAACTTCTGCCAATTTTTCTACATCCCAATCTCGGAAAGCGCCACCAGAAGCAGTCAGTAAAATCCGCCGTAAGCCGCCTTTTGGAACACCTTGGAGACACTGAAATATTGCTGAATGCTCTGAATCGGCTGGTAGTAGTTTTACCCCATATTTTTCCACTAAGGGTAGAACCACAGGACCGCCAGCAATTAAGGTTTCTTTGTTTGCTAAGGCGATATCTTTCCCAGCTTCGATCGCAGCGATTGTGGGTAATAATCCAGCACAACCAACAATACCTGTGACAACCGTTTCAGCATTGCCGTAGCGGGCGACTTCTATTACTCCGGCTTCGCCAGCCAGTAAAATAGGTTGGGGATCGAGGTCTTTGATAGCTTCTTCGAGGGTTGGCAATTTGTCTTCTGAGCAAATCGCTGCTATTCTCGGTCGAAACTGTCGAATCTGAGCTGCCAACATTTCTACATTGTGCCCAGCTGCCAATCCCACAATCTGAAACCGATCTGGGTTATGAGTAACAATATCTAAAGTCTGAGTACCAATTGAGCCAGTGGAACCAAGAAGAGTTATAGCTTTCACAATTGCTTAAGGATTTACAGATAACTCCCACTATAAATTGCTTGGGACTCATTCATCACAGCGATCGCCACATTATGGCAGGCGGAGGGGCGGAGGGACAAGGGAGACAAGGGAGAAATAATAACTACTCTTGCGTTCTGAGAACTGACAACTATTTATTAGATTTATTTATATAAAAAATGTGTATACAAACACTATATATATAATTATAAATGCTGAATCTTTTGGCAAGAATAATTCAATAGTGACTACCGAATAATGACCTCTAACTAAGTAATAGTTATGTAAATGTTCAGTTGGTTGCTAATTTTCTCGTGAAATGGACGTGCGGAATGTTACTAAAAAATGGCAGTGTCACAACCATAGGTAAAAGGATGCACAAAGGAGCCTGTGTAAACGCCTAAGCCTATGGATAAAGCTCGAATAGTTATAACAAAATTTTTATGGAAAAATGATTTCCTGTTTCCGGCAGGAATGTGGTTTTTCAGCCGAATATTGATTTGGACTGCCATGTTGCTAATTGCGCCCAACTTACCGTCACCATCGACAGGAATTACGCCCCCATTTGGCTGGGAAGTTTTTGACGCGTGGGATAGTATGCATTATCGCGCGATCGCTACCTCCGATTATGAATTCGTCAATGATGGCAAACAACATAATTTGGCTTTCTTTCCTCTGTTTCCCCTCAGCATCTGGGTTTTGATGAAGCTGGGCTTAACCTTTGAAGTGGCAGGCTTGTTGGTAAATAACCTGGCATTTTTAGCGGCACTTTGCTGTTTGTACTTTTGGATCAAGGAGCATTATGGCATTAAAATAGCGCAGTGGGCTACGGCTGTGGTGTCCTTGTATCCAGCGGCTATGTTTACAGGAGTGATTTACACCGAGGGGCTGTATTTATTTTTGAGTACAGCTGCTTTGCGGGCCTTCGATCGACAGCAGTATCGCTGGACTGCTTTTTGGGGTGCAATGGCAACAGCAACTCGTCCCACAGGTATAGCACTAATCCCAGCGTTTGCGATCGCAGCTTGGAAAGAACGCAGGTCCCCCATTGCCTATATTGCTGCTTTAGCTAGCGCTATGGGACTACTTGTATTCAGTCTGTATTGTGCGATTCGTTTTCATGACCCCTTGGCTTTTATCGCAGCACAGCGGGGATGGCGGCCATCTTTAGGGTTTGATTGGCAGGGTTGGTTAAACATGCTCATGCAAATTGCAGTTGGCCCAAGCAATTGGCAGTTTGGTTGGATTCAAGATCCATCTGGCGGGATTAAAGACCCTTGGTATCCGCTGTTATTTGGCATGATTGTTAGCAGCGGTTATCTTTTATGGCGCTTCCGTAAAAATTGGAGTTCTCTCAAGTTAATTTATGGCTTTTACGCTGTAGTCATATTTTTGTTGATAGTCGCCAACGAACAGTTAATTAATAACTTACTTAATACATTGATGGTGTTAGGTGGCAGCTACCTTTTATGGTGTTCGCGTCAGCAACTAACTCCAGTGACTATAAGCTATGGCTTTTGCGGTATTGGTTTACTCCTAGCTTCTGGAGGTACGATATCTTTGAGCCGTCTTGCTTACGGTATTGTGCCTTTAAATATCGCTATTGGTGTGCTGCTGTCTCGCCATCCTTGTCAAGGATATTTAAGCTTAGGCTTATTTGTAACATTACTTACTAAAATAGCTGTAGGATTTGCTCAAGAGCGTTGGGTAGGGTAGCAGCCAAGCAGGGACAAAATTTTGTACCAAGAATTGCCTGAAATAAGATTGAATTTTACATCAGTTGCAAGGGCGGGCGAGATGCCCACCCTAAAAATCTGTAAACTTCTTATACTCACAAAAAAGTAATTATAGTTAAATGAATAAAAGAAGAATAATTAAGGTAATTTTTTTACCTTTAATCATATGCAGTGCATTTATTTTTTGCACTGCTATAGCAATGTTCGTAGATCCAGAAGCTTTTTATAAGTTCTTTTCTGCAACACAATTAGTACGCGACATCCCTCCACAATTACCTCATAAAAGTTACTACTGGGATGTAGAACATTACGCTAAATTAGCTTTAAGCCCTAGTTGTAACGCCTTCTACCCTCTCTGGCCTTTGATCGTTCGTACCGTATTTCATCCTCAAAGTATAGAGCAGGCTGCACACTACTTTTCAGTAGTAGCAACTGCTCTATTTTTTATTTCCACGTTTTTGCTATTTTGGGTTTTTCAAATAGGTTTACAACGCGTAGATTTAGCTTTTTGGTTAGTTCTTGCTTATTCTGTTAATCCTATGGCTATATTCCGAGTAATAGGTTACACAGAAAGCTTATTTACATTCCTTAGTAGTTTATTGATTTGGATTTGCTTACCTAAATTAAAATTAAATGAAAATCTGAAGTTGTGTTTGATTTTCATTATTACCTTTTTAATGGCTTTAACTCGACCAGTATTAATCCAAATACTATTCTCTGCTATAGCAAGTTTGGGAACAATATTTTATTTTTATTTGATACAACTAAGACTTACTCAGAATAATTCCTTGGCTACATTTACTAAATACATATCTGAAATTAAAACAACTATTACTATCTGCGTATCAGCTTTATTAGGTTACTCCATTTATGGAAGTTTATGTTTGCTAACAAGAGGTGATTTTTTTGCCTCTTTTCAAGACCAAAAGTTATGGGGTAAAAAGTTAGGTTTACATTTAGAACTATTATTTACTCCGAAATCACCATTGTTTGATTTGTTAGGACTTTACCTACCTGTGATAATTTTGTTTTTGGCTGTTACTTTTGTTTATTTTAAGTTAATTGAGCATGATTTATATATATTCGTTCCTCAATCTCAATTATGGAATTTATTATTAATTTATCCACCTTTATTGATTTTGTTATATGTATTGAATTTCATAAAATATAAGAAGCAAGCTAAATTAGATAATTTTTTAACAAGTAAATATACCCAAGATTTAAGTAAAAACTATATTTTTTGGTTTTGTCTGTACTTTAGTTTTATTCATTCTGTGATTATATTTTTAACCCAAGACCGTCTTTTTAGCTTGGCAAGATTTATATTTGCAGTACCTTTCTTTTTTATGGCTGTTGGTTATCTATATCTCTGTATTCCTGGTAAAAAAACATATAACACTCTATTTTGCTTCATTATAATTTCAGCTATTGCTTTATTTGAACAATGGATTAATTATGGTCAAGATAGATGGTTAGGTTAATAGAAATAGGCAATATATATCAATATATATCCAATATTTCTGAAGTTAAGCAAGCAAAGCTATCTCGATAAAGTCAAGATTATTTATTTGGTGGTGCTATCAAGGTAAAATCTTCAGACGTACCCAGAACTGTACTACCAATTAAATTTATTTTTTTTAACGTTGTATTATCTAACAACAAATAAGATTTATTTGCCCACATCTGTTGTAAAACGGGTACAGTTGCGGGAATGACTTTGCAATCGCAGTAAAAGTCTAAACTAGGACGACCATAAGGAAAAGAGGTATAAACTTTTGTTCCTGATGAGACATGTGACTGAATTAATGCGGCAACTGGCTTGACTGCAAAGGCTTCATTTAACTCCCAAATCCACGATCGCGAACTCATCAACAGTGCTAAAACTAAGTACATCCCAGAAAATAGAACTGGGATAAATCGGCGATCGCGCTGTTTAATCAGCCATGCTACGATGCCCATACTAATTGCTAAAACTACACTCATAACGATTAAAACAGGCTCTTGCTTGGCAAGGGTGAAGTAAATGCCACCTCCAAAACCTGCGATCGCTATGACAGCAAATAATACTGCCCACCATACCCTAAAATAGCGATGCTGCCAAATTTCGCTGAGTTTAGCACCGATTGCTAAAGCTAAAAATAGATAAATAGGCATGACATACCATGGGAGTTTCGTTCTCATCAAAGAAATAGTTACGAAATAAACGATTGTGCCTACAAGAACTAAACAACCCCAGGTAGTCTGACGCTTTTTCCAAGCTAGATAAAAGCCTCCTGGCAAAAATATCAGCCAGGGAAAACCATATTTGAGCAATTCAATTAAATAGTACCAGGGTGGCCCGCTATGACCTTCTACTGGTTGTACGAGGCGACTAAAGGTTTGGGCTTGAAAATTTATTTGTAAAAAACTACTGCCATAATATTGCCATTGAGCAGCATACCAAGCGATCGCTGGAGCATTCCCTAAAAACATCCCTATCCATAAATAAGGGTTTCTCAACAAAGCTAATTGTCTATCTGCTAGGAGAAATAAAAAAACTATTCCTCCCAGCAACAAAACTATCATTCCCTTAGTCAGAGTAATTAACCCTAAACAAATTCCCACACTAATGACATAACATTGGTTCTGACGTGCTTTTAGTAAACAAAATAATGACAACAGAAAAAAAGTAATGATTGCACCATCTAGCATCGCCAGTCGCCCGTGACGTGCCACAGGCAACATTGTTAAGTAAACTAAAGCAGCAACCAAAGCTGGTAATCTTTGCTTAAAAAGCATACAGCCAATTAAGTACAGCAAAGGTACTCCCAAGGCTGTTAAAACTGCACTAGGTAAGCGTGTTGTCCACTCATTCACGCCTGCTAAGGAATAAGCCCAAGCAATTAGCAAGTGAATCAGAGGCGGCTTATTATAATAAGGTTCACCTCCTAAAGTGGGGTAAAGCCAACGCATGGAACCGATGGGGGCACGCCAAATTTCACGCGCAACTTGTGCCACTGTACCTTCATCCCAGTCTCGTAAGGGGGAATTCCCCAAAAATATCAGCCACAGAACTAGAGATGCTGCAAGTAGGCTAAATAGCCATTTTTTTTCTCGGTTCGGATAATTCACTTCTACATACCCTCTAGCCCACCCTGGTACTGAGAGGCGTGGTTTTAGTACTAAAAATTACATCAAAATTCAGTTGCAATACGTTAATAAATTCTTTGCAACTTATATTAACATTTCTAAGTTGTAAAGCAGCGGTTAATTTCAGTGTTTATACTGTAACCATGTATCTTGAATTCTAATATTAATGGTGTAAGAATTCTCTTTTACTTGCTACTAAAACTAGCAGGCAAAAAGCTGGAAGTATTTTAAACCAATTACAGGTACTGAATAGCTAAAGCATCAGTAGCTAAAGCAAAACTCAGGTAATCATAACATTATTGGGAATGAATGAGTAAAGAGTATAGAGATTAACTACTAAAAGCCTCTTGGCAATGAGAAACTATATTCAGTTAATTATCGTCTATCTGTTTCTTAGAAAGCAAAAAGATAAATTGAGTAAGTCGAAAACTTAATTTTTTCTTAAAAAGGAAGTAATGGTATTAGGCAGTAAAATATACCTTATTAGCTATAAGTTTTATAGTTAGCTCATTAGAGTTGTTTTGGGTAAACAACCTAACTCCTCGTAAAATAATTCACTAGTACACCTCCAGAACCAATAGAGATAATATAGAAACCTGAGTACATATAGATAGGAGATAGCAATGAGCTAATTTAGGACTACTAGTAACATGATTTCTAGATGAGCAGTCAATCACTTGATTGTATTGTGTCATATAAGTATACGTAAGAAGATGAATCAATTTTCATTTTCTTTCAAATCAAGTAATTGATATTAAGAACTAATTTGTAAACTAGAGTAAAGTCTTTGTCTCGTAAGGGTTTCATAAATTTGGGCGAATCAAGCGTTTATTCTCTGAAAGTCATACCCAGCCATGAATTGGGTATCCTTAAGATTTTCTTTACGAATCAGTTCTAAATAATACCAGTATTATATCGACTGCACTCTTCAAAAGCCTGATTATTCAGTTTGGCTTTGGAGTTTTATCAGCATAGCTCAGATTTTTTTAATTTCTGTTAATCTGTGTCCACAATTTCAGAATTATCTAAAAGTAACTGAGTATTTAATATTTTAGAAAAAAGTGCTAAAAACTACCGTTAGAACCGTGACCGATGGTTCGACCTTGAAGGAGCTATCAAGTGGAAAACAATAAGTCGTTTTTTTGGCCGCAAGGAATAATAATTGCGTTGCTTTTATTAAGTGCAAGTTTAAGCGTTGGATTGATGATGCTGATCAAACCAAATGCTTCTGAAGCTCAAAGTAGACAAAATATAAATACAAATCATGTAGTAGCTAAAGTAGGAACTCAGCAGCGTATTGAAGGATTAAAAACGACGATGCTCACAAGTTGGCAGCGTGAGGCACAAGCGAAAGGTCTTTCTTACGCTGTATCACCGCACTTTCAAGGAGCAACAATTAAAGCAGCAACGCTCTCTCAAGGTCAGAAAGTAATTGCTCTCACTTTTGATGATGGCCCTTGGCCTCAAAGCACAGCGCAAGTATTAGATATTCTTAAAGAAAATAATATTAAAAGTACATTTTTCGTAGTTGGGCAGAACGTCAAAAATTATCCAGACTTATTGAAACGGGTAATAGCTGAAGGTCACGCTATTGGAAATCATACTTGGCATCACTGGTATCATTACATGAATCAACAGGCAGCAGCTTATGAAATTGACCACACAACAGACTTGATTTATAAAACAACAGGCGTTAAAACCAATTTATTTCGTCCACCTGGAGGAATCATGCACAACGGGGTGGCTGCTTACGCTAGAAATAGTAAGTATGCTATTATCATGTGGTCTTCTGACTCGGTAGACTACTCGCTTCCTGCTGTACCTAAATTAATAAACAATGTGTTCAGGCTGGCAAAACCAGGTGGTATTGTGCTGATGCATGATGGTGGTGGTAATCGTACCAAAACTGTGCAAGCTTTACCAGAAATCATTGCTGGCTTTCGCAAGCAAGGCTATAGCTTTGTTACTATCCCAGAACTTTTAGAAATGCAAGATAAAGACCAAAAGTTGATTGCAAATAAAAAGTAGTTAACTGTTCACTGCTGACTGTTAAGCACTTCAAGAAATAGCTTAACAGGTCATGAAAAATGATACAGCAGATTTCAAGTTGGTGAAGTCCACAAGCTCAGTCTCAAAACCAAGCATAAAGCCTGTTTTACTTCTGAATTCTGAATTCTGCTGTAAGTATATGAATCTAAATAAATATTTAGATATTTCGTCATTGCGTTGGCGCAGCCTTTCCATAGGGTATGAAGTGTACTCCTTTGGAGAAACCGCAGGGTAGCAATCGCATGAGATTGCTTCAACTACACTGCGTTACGTTCGCAATGACATTTTATATTTTAATTTCACCCACCTACTTACAGCAGTATGTGTCAGGCTGAATATAAAAGCAAGACTATACAAAATCCGTAAATACTAAGAATTAGCCATTAGTCTTTATTAAATCAATAAAGACTAATGGCTAATGGTAAATAACTAGACAGGACTTAGCTGTTTGTCTGTTAAAGGAGGATTAGCTTCTGGGCCATCAGCCTCAGAAGGTGGAACCAACTGCCAAAACTTAGGTAAGTATTCTTTCCAGTTTTGGAGAATCATCTTAGCTTTTGGTGAACCAGTGCGATCGCAATGAGTTTGAATTAACTCTCGTAATTGCTTCTCACCTGCTTCGGTAATCACCCTCTGGATTTTGACAATTTCTCGGTTGACTAACTCAGGGAAAGAGTCACTTTCATCTAGGAAGTATGCTAGTCCGCCAGTCATTCCGGCAGCTACATTACGTCCGACTTTGCCAAGGACAACAATTACACCACCAGTCATGTACTCGCAACAGTGATCCCCAGCGCCTTCAATCACTGCTACGCCTTTGGAGTTCCGCACGCCAAAGCGTTCTCCAGCCAAGCCGTTGGCAAACAATACGCCACCAGTAGCACCGTAGAGACAGGTATTGCCAACTATGACATTTTGTGCTGGGTCATAATTAACAGCTGCTGGTGGTTTAATGATGATTTCGCCACCGTGCATTCCTTTACCCACATAGTCATTGGCTTCCCCTTCCAAGGTGAGAGTAATACCGGGGAGATTGAAAGCGCCAAAGCTTTGCCCAACGCTGCCTTGGAATTTGAGATGAATCTGCCCGGCAAAACCGCTGTCGCCGTACTGAGAAGCGATTGCTCCTGCTAACCTTGCGCCTACTGTTCTGTCAGTATTAACTATTGCTAAAGTCTTAGTGACAGTCGTCTGTTGACGAATAGCTGCTTGAATGTCGGGATCGGCAAGCAATTGGTCGTCTAAAACTGCACCGTTGCTGTGAACTTCTTCATGCACTAACCAGCTACGATTTTCTCTAGTATCTGGTAGCTGAAGTAAGCAATTGAGATTCAATCCTTGGGTTTTGCTCAGTTGCACATCTGGGCGCACTTTCAACAAATCTGCACGTCCAATAATTTCCGACAAAGAACGGTAGCCGAGTCGTGCTAGCAAACTCCGCACTTCTTCTGCGATGAAGTAGAAGAAATTGACGACGTGTTCCGGCATTCCCGTAAACCGCTTGCGGAGTTCTTCTTTTTGCGAGGCGACACCCACAGGACAGTTATTTGTGTGGCAAATCCTTGCCATGATACAGCCTTCAGCAATCATGGCGATGGAGCCAAAACCGAATTCTTCACCGCCCATCAATGCAGCTGTTAAGACATCCCAACCGCTCTTTAAACCGCCATCTACTCGCAAAATCACGCGATCGCGCAACTTATTCTGCATCAAAACGCGATGCACTTCACTTAATCCGAGTTCCCAGGGTGAGCCAGCATGTTTAATTGAACTGAGTGGTGATGCGCCCGTACCACCATCGTGACCAGAAATTTGGATGATATCGGCGTTAGCCTTAGCTACACCAGCAGCAATAGTTCCAATGCCGACTTCTGCCACTAGTTTCACCGATACCTGAGCTTTGGGGTTAATTTGATGCAGGTCAAAAATTAGCTGTGCCAAGTCTTCAATGGAATAGATATCATGGTGCGGTGGCGGTGAAATCAGCGTCACACCTGGCTTAGAGCGCCTTAACATGGCAATGTATTGGCTCACCTTTGGCCCTGGTAGCTGTCCGCCTTCCCCAGGTTTTGCACCTTGGGCAATTTTAATTTCAATTTGTCTGGCGCTGCTTAAATATCCTGGTGTGACACCAAAGCGTCCCGATGCTACTTGTTTGATGGCACTGGAAGCAGTGTCACCATTCTGCAATCCTTTCAAATGAGGGAGAGTTGGCGAGTGGCCATCTTTAACATCATTAAGGATTGTGTAGCGTACTGGATCTTCGCCACCTTCCCCAGAGTTGGATTTACCGCCGATGCGGTTCATGGCGATCGCTAAAACTTCATGGGCTTCGCGTGACAAAGCGCCCAAGGACATACCACCTGTGCAGAAGCGTTTAACAATCTCAGTTACTGATTCTACTTCTTCTAAAGGAATGGCCTGGCGATCGCTGTCAAAGTCCAGCAAGTCACGCAAAGCTGTGACTGGTCGATTTTCCAGATGCTTTTTGTAAACTTCGTAGTGGTCATAGTTCTTGCCATCTACAGCTTTATGCAGCGCCTTTGCCAGTTCGGGGTTGTTCATGTGGTACTCACCCTTGGGAAAGTACTGTACAAAGCCCAGGTTTTCTAACTTTTTGACTGTCAGTTCGGGGAAAGCCTTGCTATGGAAGGAAAGCACCTCTTGTGCCAGTTCGCTGACACTCAAACCACCGATGCGGGAAGTGGTACCCCGGAATCCTAGTTCTAATAAATCGCCACCAATACCAATAGCTTCAAAGATTTGCGCTGCTTGATAGCTAGATAGTAAAGAAATTCCCATCTTGGAGAGAATTTTCAGCAATCCTGACTGTATAGCTTTGCGATAGTTTGCGATCGCTTGCTCTAAGGAGATGGCAGCAATTTTCCCTCGCTCCATAAATTGTTGCGTTTTGGCATCGAACCACCAATCTCGTACAGTGTCCAAAGCCATATATGGGCAAATCGCACCGGCACCGTAGCCAATCAGACAAGCAAAGTGATGAGTACTCCAGCATTGAGCGGTATTGACAACTATAGAAGTTTTCATCCGCAAACCTTCACTAATCAGGTGATGGTGTACCGCACCCACCGCTAACAAGGGAGGAATATAAGTGTATTCAGTGCCGATACCATCACCGAAGCGATCGCTCAATATGAGAATCTTCGCACCTGCCCGTACTGATTCAGCTGCTTGTGCTTGTAAAGATTGCACAGCTGCTTTCAATCCTTCTGGCCCGTCAGTAATTGCAAACAGAGTTGACAACTCAGCTGTGGCAAATCCTGACAGTTTAATAGTCTCTAATTCTGCCTCTATCAAAACTGGCGATTCGAGCTTCAGCCTCTTGGCATATTCTGGTTTCGGTTCTAATAAGTTCCCCCGCTCACCCAGTTCGACTTTCAAGGACATCACCAACTTTTCCCGTAGGGGGTCAATTGCTGGGTTCGTCACCTGAGCAAAGCGCTGTTTGAAATAGTCATAAAGCAAGTGAGGTTTTTCTGACAGCACTGCTAGAGGAATATCATCCCCCATGCAGAAAGTCGGCTCTGACCCTGTACTTGCCATTGGTTGAATCACCATTTCTACATCTTCTGAGGTGTAACCGAAAGCAAGTTGATGTTGCAGCCAAGTTTGTCTATCAATTTTGTTAGTTGTTAGTTGTCCGTTGTCAGTTGCTTTATGTCCATTGCCATTACCGTTGTCAGTTGCCTGATGTCCGTTACCATTGTTAGTGGCTTGGTGTCCGTTACCATTAACAGATGATGGCTGACCCTTCGGGTTCGCAGTCGCCTGCGGAGGGAAACCCTCCCGCAGCGCTGTCTCACCGTTAACGATTTGCTTGAGTTCTTGGCGATACTGTTGCAGCCATTCTCCATATGGCTGCTGTTTGGCGATGCGCTGCTTAATCTCCCAATTCTTCAACACTTCATTGTTGACCAAATCCACGGCAATCATTTGCCCTGGGCCGAGTCTACCTTTCTCAACAATATTAGCTTCTGGGAAGTCAACTACACCTGCTTCGGAAGCTACGACGATGTAATCATCTTTGGTAATGGCGTAGCGAGCTGGTCTTAAGCCATTGCGATCTAGTGTTGCACCAACTTTTTTACCATCGCTAAATACTAAAAGTGCTGGCCCATCCCACGCTTCTTGCAGACCGCTGTAATATTCGTAGAAATCGACAATTTCTGGATAGTCATGCAAAGATGGCTGATTTTGGTAAGCCTCTGGTACCATAATCATCAAAGCTTCCAAGGGGCTGCGTCCAGAACGCACTAGTAATTCGAGTACGTTGTCTAGGGTGGCTGAGTCGCTGTTGTCAATGTGGACTAATGGCTTGAGTTCGTTGACGCGATCGCCCCATACTGGATGATTCAGGCTAGCTTCTCTGGCCATCATCCAGTTGATGTTACCCAACAGCGTATTGATTTCGCCGTTGTGCCCCAAAAGCCTCATTGGTTGGGCTAGAGGCCATTTAGGCATTGTGTTCGTACTAAAGCGGCGATGATAGACTGCAAAGGCACTCTTGTAAGCGGGATTTTTTAAATCTTCGTAAAATTCTCCTAAAACAGCAGAACGCACCATGCCTTTGTAGACAATTGTGCGGCTTGATAAGGAGCAGACATAAAACTCTTCTGAGATACTGTTGGCAGCTTGACCAATGCGGCGGCGGGTAATGTATAACTGCCGCTCTAGTTCATCATCACTTTTATCAGCCGCTAAAAAAACTTGTTCTATTTGGGGTTGATTTTCTCTTGCTTGGACTCCCAATAAATGAGGCTGCACTGGCACCACTCGCCAGCCCAGTACAGTCAGTTTTTCTTCAGTAACTACTTGCTCAACTGTTTTCTTAACTCTTTGAGCTACTTCTGGATCTTGCGGTAAAAATATCATTCCCACAGCTATATTGCTGCTGGATAAACCTGTTAAATTTCCTGGCAAATAGTCTTTTTGAAACAAATCCCAAGGAATAGCTGTCAATATGCCTGCACCATCACCAGAGTCTTGGTCTGCACTACAACCACCCCGGTGTTCCAAGCAAGTCAGAGCAGCTAAAGATTTTGTGACAATTTCGTGGCTGGCTTGATTCTGACGATGAGCAATAAAACCCACACCACAAGCATCTCTTTCCTCTACTAACCACCTTTGTCCCTGGTAGGTATCTGAAAATGTCATTGTTTGTAATTGATTCATCGGTTGATCGTTCATAGCCCATTCCTGAAATGTTGAGTCACAAATTTCGCCACTACTTGTGAGGAAAAATTTCTAAATTCCGTCTTGGAAAAATAAATACGTGACCGAAATTTAGGGAAAAAAAATTTTAACTTCGGTTTTTCTTTTTTGTTCTTCCGTGTTAAAATAACTGCGTTATTTATTTATGTATTTATGCTGTGTTAGACAAATTACCTTTGCCTTGACAGTCTTTTATTTATATCGGGAAGCTAAGTTTTTTCTCAATTCTCTTTATTCCAGATGAAAGCTAAGCCTTAGCTAGACAAGGTTCTTGCTTACTGCAAAAAATTCAAACTGAAAGTTTAATGTTTTGAGAGCCGAAATCATCCTGATTCAGCTATAAAATCAGCGTATTACAATATATACCCATTTGACAATTCCTAAATATCTCTGTTGTTGTCTATATTTTTCTTGATTGCTTGTTGCCACTTGTGTTACTACCAGTTAAACCTCACTTAAGTAGCAACAATAGCAACCATCGGTGAGGATGGAATAAATATTTTAATCCAGTTTTGCTCAACAAGATCGCTATGTATACTCTGGTTGCAGCTCGTGTTATCTAAAACACTTGTTTACAGTGGTTGTGGGAAAAAACTGCTTGTTGTGTTCTACAAGAGATAACAAGCCAATATATAGATTATCACGTTTATTCAAAAGTTAAATCACTATTTTTTAAGATTTCCAAATAATTAGTTAATTTGTGCTTTGGGTGATAGCTTTCAAAAGTACTTAGTAAATTATGGTAAAAATGACGAATTGTTGCTGCCAACAAAATTATAGTGTTGTTGCTAATCAGTTAAACCACAGGTGGTTTCGGATGACTGTATCGCCATTCATTGCGACATTACTGTGCTTGTCTACTACCTATGTTGCCACCGCTCAACAGTCTCCGACCAATGCCAAGCCAATCCCAAGGGTAACTCCACAATCTCCAACACCTGCTGTCACTGGGGTATCAACTTCGGGTAGCCAAATTTCCCTCAATGGTCGCATCTTAGCAGGAACTTGGTTGCGGCAATCAACAAAGGCAGGTCAGGTAATAACTTATCTCAGTGACGGTCCATTTCGGCAATTAATCGGAGTAGATTTTTTAAACAGTAGCAATCCAGCTAGACAACCGATCGCCTGGTTTTCGTCAGCCACCAAGCCAGTAGTTTTAACTACCAGACTATTGGGAGCATATCGCTATCTCAATATTACAAATTTTGCTCAAACAGCAGGATGGCAGTTGCAAGTTAATGGCAATACTTTAGCGATCGCCACTCCCAAAACGCAAGTAACAAATATTCTTCCAAGTCAGCAATCTACCAATGCAAGCATTACACCTGCACAGCCAAATCGCGTTGTTGTTGATTTAGATCGTCCGACTCCTTGGCGAGTCGCGCAAGGATTACCAATCAAAAGACCTCCAAATCCCACCGCTGACCCTGATACAGTAACCCCTAAATCCTCCACACAACCAAATAGAGAGTGGACAATTACCCTGGATGGAATAGCCGATCCCAACTTAATCCAGCGCTACACTCCTCTACCACCTGCGCTACCAGACACGGCACCAACACCGACTCCATTGCTGGAACAGCTCAAACAATTGCCACAAGCGCCAGATCCCGACCAACTTATTCAAAAAGTTGAAGTAGTTAATAACCAAACGATTATTAGTCTTAGTCTTCCCTTTGGTCTGTCTCCTCAAATCAACACCACAGCTAACCCCTATCGTCTAATTATCGATATTCGACCCGATGCGATGGTATCACGCAATATTGCTTGGGCATCGGGATTACGCTGGCGACAGCAATATGTAAACTTAGGAACAGAACGTTTTCCTGTTGTCTTGTTAGAAGTCAATCCCCGTGCTGTTGGACTAAAACCCATCTGGACAAACCCAAGCACTCTTGTAGGCACTGCCCCTATAATTCAAACGGCACAGCAATACTTAGCGGTAGCAGCAATTAACGGTGGTTATTTTAACCGCAACAATAGATTACCCTTGGGGGCAATTCGTCGGGATGGTCAGTGGTTATCCAGCCCAATTCTCAACCGAGGAGCGATCGCTTGGAATGATTCTGGACAATTTTACTTTGGTCGTCTCACCTTAGAAGAAACTTTAAGTGCGCCCAATAATCTCAAATTGCCAATTCTGTTTCTCAACAGCGGTTATGTCCAGAGTGGTATTGCTCGCTATACTCCAACTTGGGGAACTAGCTATACTCCTTTAACCGACAACGAAATTATCCTTGTTGTTCAGAAAAACCAAGTTACCAATCAGTTACCAGGAGGCAAAGCGAATGAGACTGCCATTCCTATTCCTCAAGATGGCTACTTGTTAACTTTACGTGGAAATGCTGTTAGTAATGCATCACAGTTGCCCATCGGTACAGCGCTTGGTATTTCTACAGGTACGAATCCTGCTAATTTTAACAGTTACCCTCACATTTTGGCGGCCGGACCACTGTTAGTACAAAATAGTGAAATTGTCCTTGATGCCAAAGCTGAAAAATTTAGCAATGCCTTTATTGCAGAAAAGGCTATTCGCAGCGGTATTTGCACAACAGCAGCAGGTACACTAATGATTGCTGCCGTGCATAATCGGGCTGGCGGCCCAGGCCCTACCTTAGCAGAACACGCTCAATTGATGAAGAGTCTCGGATGTGTTAATGCCCTAAATTTGGATGGTGGTAGTTCAACTAGTCTTTATCTAGGAGGGCAACTACTCGACCGTTCTCCTAACACTGCTGCTCGCGTACATAACGGAATCGGGATCTTCCTACAAAAATAAGGAATAAGGAGGATGAGGGAGAGTAATAACAAATTTGCTTCCTCATCTCCCTCACTTCTCCAACTCATCAGTCCCTTTTTAAAGTTCACAACAAGCTGCCATTTTAGTTGATGAAGAATTGGTGTAGAGACAATAGTTTTTGTAGTAAATTGTTTACACCGTAAAGTTTGATTTTGCTATGTTTAGCAAGGTGGAACTAAATTGCTGATTTTCACGGTTGCAAGATTGCGCCAGATTTTTCATCAATGGTTAAGAGTAATGACGGTTTGTTATGTCACCAAATGAGGTAACTATGGCTCAATATCAAGAAACCACACCAATTAACACTCTGCCCCTCTCCGCAGCGATCGCCACTCGAGGTATTGCTGCAACTGAACTGCGTCCTTGGGGTTCTTTTACCGTTTTGGAAGAAGGGCGCGGGTACAAAATCAAACGCATCGAAGTCAAGCCCGGACATCGCCTCAGTCTGCAAATGCATCATCACCGCAGCGAACACTGGATTGTCGTTTCTGGTACAGCTAGGGTAACTTGCGGCGAGCAAGAAATACTACTGGGCAATAATCAATCAACATATGTACCCCAATGTACATCCCATCGTCTGGAGAATCCTGGTGTAATTCCTTTGGTGTTAATTGAAGTGCAAAATGGTGAATATCTAGGAGAAGATGATATTATTCGCTACCAAGACGACTATGCCCGTACTGAGAATTAAAACTCAAACTAGAGTAATCTGGAATAATAAGGCTGTAAAGGTTTGAAGCTAAAAATTAAATATTATTGTGCAAACCGTCTAAGGTAATAACTGCGCGCTGAATCTCCCTGCCTGCTTGAGGTGGGGATATTTAGTGTGACCGAAGGAGCGCAGAGGAGCCACTCGATCTACTTCGGGTTCCCTTGTGCCTTCTCAAAGCGATATCCAGAGTTAGTCTAGGAAAGCTTGCCCCACAGGGAAACCTCGTGGCTCAACTTTCCGCAAAATCAAAAATTGATATGACTTTTGTAGCCAACCTATCTGTAATATTTAAGATGGGGTTTACTATTGTCAAAACGAATTCCATGATTCATTTGAGTCCAACCGCTGCAAGTGAAATAGGGCGATTAAAGTCAAAGCAGCCACATGCCTTGTTTAGATTAGCAGTTAAACCAGGTGGTTGTTCCGGTTGGTTTTACGATATGTCCTTTGATGAAGCGGTAAAAGCTGGCGATCGCCTTATTGAGTTGAACGGCATTAAAGCAGTCATAGATGCTGAAAGCTTGGATTACGTTAACGGTTTGGCGTTAGATTATTCAGAGGATTTGATGGGGGGAGGTTTTCGCTTCCATAATCCCCAGGCGATCGCTACCTGTGGTTGTGGCAATTCTTTCTCCATTAGTCAATAGTCAAAAACTTTTGAACAATGGGCTATTGAACACCAGTTGCTACCCTGCGGGAAGCCCTACCCTTCTCCTAAAGTCGCCGCTACGCGTAGCTTGCTTCTCCCTAAGAGTACGTCGCTAACGCTGCGCTACACTAGGCGCTCATGGGGTAAACCGCACCACTTGCTACCATAGCCTGCGGCAAACTGCTTTGCGTCTACGGGTTCTCCATTCGCGCTAGCGGTGACCTAGGAGAAGGAGTACAAGTTGGCTTTGCCGACGGCAATCACTTTATGTTGGGGAACCCTTGCACCGCGCTACCTCCACAACACACTGGTTCCTATTGACTCTGCAAAATAGATTGACATGAAACCATAAAAAAAGTTATAATCAGGATTTGTTAAAACTTAGACCTCTAAGCAGCTTCACGCGCTGTAACTCATGCCAACAATACAGCAACTCATACGTAATGAACGCGAAAAAGCGCGTCAGAAAACCAAGTCCCCAGCTCTGAAGCAATGCCCACAACGTCGGGGTGTTTGTACCAGAGTATACACAACTACACCTAAAAAGCCTAACTCAGCTCTCCGCAAAGTAGCAAGGGTAAGACTTACTTCTGGATTTGAAGTTACAGCTTACATTCCAGGAATTGGTCACAACTTGCAAGAGCATTCCGTTGTAATGATTCGTGGCGGTCGGGTTAAGGATTTACCAGGTGTGAGATATCACATAATCCGTGGCACCTTGGATACAGCAGGAGTGAAAGACCGCAAACAAGGTCGTTCCAAGTATGGAACCAAGCGCCCAAAGGAAGGGGCTAAAAAATAGGACATAGGCGATTAATCGTGTTTGATGCGATTAACCGTCTTTTTTAGGAGTGCCAAAGGACAGAAAAACAAGCTGTGCTGGCTTTTTCAGGAAATCAAGCTACACCCTTGAAAGGGCGAGCAAGTGTAGGGAATTTTAAGTAGCATCCTAGAGTGGCAGCAGCATTTGAATCCAGATATTAAGGTTTTTAATGTTGTTACCTTGTATGTCTAAATAGTGGGCAGCAAGTTAGTAGGTCAGCCTTGCTGCAAGCAACTGTAGAAGAAAATTAATTTAAGTCTGAGCGGAGGCTTTAGCCGCTTAGAACCCAGTGTCTGATAGCATATAATTTCGTTGCCAAATCCGAATTAAAGGTTGAAGTATGTCTCGTCGTGGTGTTATTCAAAGGCGCCCAGTTCCGCCTGACTCCGTGTATAACAGTCGCCTTGTGAGTATGATCATCAGGCGGATTATGCGCCATGGAAAGAAATCCCTGGCAGCACGTATCGTTTATGATGCTTTAAAAACTATTGAGGAACGCACTGGTAACGCAGCTTTAGAAACCTTTGAAAAAGCGGTGCGGAATGCAACGCCTTTAGTAGAAGTAAAAGCTCGCCGTGTAGGTGGAGCAACTTACCAAGTACCAATGGAAGTGCGTTCAGAACGGGGTACAACCTTAGCGTTACGTTGGTTAGTGCAATTTTCTAGATCTAGACCCGGTCGCACAATGGCAAGCAAATTAGCTAACGAGTTACTTGATGCAGCCAACGAAACCGGGAATGCAATTCGTAAACGTGAAGAAACACACCGGATGGCGGAAGCTAACAAAGCCTTTGCACACTATCGTTACTAAGTAAATAAGCGATATATCGTACTCTCAGAGTGATATATCGTGGAATTACAAAAATTAAAGACGGTTTTCCGTAGAGTATAGAATCTTAACAAAGAGTAATATACAAGATATCATGAGGCAAAAACTATAGGAGGCTACTGTGGCACGTACGATCCCGCTAGAGAGAGTACGCAATATCGGTATTGCGGCGCATATAGATGCGGGCAAGACAACAACAACAGAGAGAATATTATTTTACTCTGGGATAATTCATAAAATTGGTGAAGTTCACGAAGGAACTGCCGTAACAGACTGGATGGATCAGGAGCGGGAGCGGGGAATTACCATTACTGCTGCTGCGATCACTACCAGTTGGAAAGATCATCAAATTAACATTATCGATACTCCAGGTCACGTTGACTTCACAATTGAAGTCGAACGCTCTATGCGTGTGTTGGATGGTGTAATCGCAGTATTTTGTTCTGTGGGCGGCGTGCAACCACAGTCAGAAACAGTGTGGCGACAAGCAGATCGCTACAAAGTACCGCGTATAGCCTTCATCAACAAGATGGATCGCACAGGGGCGAACTTCTATAGAGTTCACGAGCAAATGCGCGATCGCCTGCGGGCTAACGCCATTGCCATTCAACTGCCAATTGGTAGTGAAAATGATTTTAAGGGTATCGTTGACTTGGTGCAAAAGCGTGCATATATCTACGCCAATGACCAAGGAACGGATATTCAAGAAACAGATATTCCAGCAGAATTGCAAGAGCAGGCTGAGGAATATCGCAACAAACTTATAGAAGCAGTGGCAGAGACAGATGACGATCTCATGACTAAGTACTTCGAGGGTGAAGAACTTACAGAAGATGAAATCCGTACTGCCCTCCGTAAAGGTACGATCGCGGGTACGATTGTGCCAGTACTTTGCGGTTCAGCATTCAAAAACAAAGGCGTACAGTTGATGCTGGATGCAGTTGTAGATTACCTGCCAGCACCAACTGAAGTGCCACCAATTCAAGGTGCGCGACCCAATGGCGAAACTGTTGAGCGTCGGGCTGATGATACCGAACCTCTATCAGCTCTGGCATTCAAAATTATGGCCGATCCTTACGGTCGCCTCACCTTCGTTCGCGTTTATTCTGGCATTCTGAAAAAGGGTAGCTACGTTCTAAACGCTACCAAGAATAAAAAAGAACGGATTTCTCGTCTGGTAGTTTTGAAAGCAGATGAACGACTTGATGTCGAAGAACTGCGAGCAGGTGATTTGGGAGCCGCGTTGGGATTGAAAGATACTTTAACAGGTGACACGCTTTGTGATGAAGGCTCACCAGTTATTCTGGAGTCTCTATTCATCCCTGAGCCTGTAATCTCAGTGGCGGTTGAACCCAAAACCAAGAACGACATGGATAAACTATCCAAGGCTCTGCAATCTCTCTCAGAAGAAGACCCAACCTTCCGCGTCCATGTCGATCCAGAAACCAACCAAACGGTGATTGCCGGCATGGGAGAACTACACCTAGAAATTCTAGTAGACCGGATGTTGCGCGAATTCAAAGTGGAAGCAAATGTCGGTGCGCCACAAGTAGCTTACCGCGAAACAATTCGTAAACACGTTACCAGAATCGAAGGTAAGTTCATCCGCCAAAGTGGTGGTAAAGGCCAATACGGTCACGTTGTGATCGATTTGGAACCAGGAGAACCCGGCACTGGTTTTGAATTCGTCTCCAAAATTGTTGGTGGTGTCGTACCTAAAGAGTACATTGGACCCGCAGAACAAGGAATGAAAGAAAGCTGCGAATCTGGTATTTTAGCTGGATATCCGCTAATTGATGTCAAAGCAACGCTGGTTGATGGGTCATACCACGATGTGGACTCTTCGGAAATGGCTTTCAAAATCGCTGGCTCAATGGCACTCAAAGAGGCAGTGATGAAGGCTTCACCTGTACTCTTAGAGCCTATGATGAAAGTTGAAGTAGAAGTCCCTGAAGACTTTATCGGGAACGTCATTGGCGACCTCATCTCCCGCCGGGGGCAGATTGAAAACCAAAGCACTGAACAGGGACTCGCTAAGGTGGCATCCAAAGTTCCACTGGCGACTATGTTTGGTTACGCGACTGATATCCGGTCGAAGACCCAAGGTCGGGGTATCTTCACAATGGAGTTCAGCCACTACGAAGAGGTGCCTCGCAGCGTAGCTGAAACTATCATTGCAAAAAGCAAAGGGAACGCTTAATTAAAAAAGGAAATGAGCATTCATGGCACGCGCAAAGTTTGAAAGGACTAAACCCCACGTTAACATCGGTACGATTGGCCACGTTGACCACGGTAAAACAACGTTAACAGCAGCTATCACTATGACCTTGGCAGCTCTCGGTCAAGCTGTGGCTAAGGGTTACGATCAAATCGATAACGCCCCAGAAGAAAAGGCGCGGGGTATTACCATCAACACCGCTCACGTTGAGTATGAAACCCAAAATCGGCACTATGCTCACGTAGACTGTCCCGGACACGCTGACTATGTGAAGAACATGATCACTGGTGCTGCCCAAATGGATGGGGCAATCCTGGTGGTTGCTGCTACCGATGGTGCTATGCCCCAAACCCGCGAACACATCCTGCTGGCAAAACAAGTCGGCGTTCCCAACCTAGTTGTCTTCTTAAATAAGCAAGACATGGTGGACGACGAAGAACTGTTGGAGTTGGTGGAACTAGAACTTCGAGAATTACTCACCGACTACGAGTTCGATGGTGACAATATTCCCATCATCAAAGGCTCCGGTCTGAAAGCTTTGGAAAAAATGACTGGTAGCCCCAAAACTCAAAGAGGTGAAGATGAGTGGGTAGATAAAATCTACGAACTGATGGACGCTGTAGATTCCTACATCCCCACTCCTGAGCGCGATGTAGACAAGCCCTTCCTGATGGCTGTAGAAGACGTATTCTCGATCACAGGTCGTGGTACTGTTGCCACTGGTCGGATTGAGCGGGGTAAAGTCAAAGTTGGCGATAACGTTGAACTTGTCGGTATTAGAGACAGTCGCAGCACAACCGTTACTGGCATTGAGATGTTCAAGAAGAGTCTTGATGAAGGCATGGCTGGGGATAACGCCGGGGTACTACTTCGGGGTATTCAGAAGACTGATATTGAACGGGGTATGGTGCTAGCCAAACCTGGTTCAATTAAACCTCACACCCAATTTGAAGGTGAAGTGTACGTTCTCACAGAGAAAGAAGGTGGTCGGAAGACACCGTTCTTCCCTGGTTACCGTCCCCAGTTCTACGTGCGGACAACTGATGTAACTGGTACAATCAAAACCTTCACCACCGATGAAGGTGGCGAGGCGGAAATGGTGATGCCAGGCGATCGCATCAAAATGACTGTAGAACTGATCAACCCAATTGCGATTGAGCAAGGAATGCGTTTCGCTATTCGTGAAGGTGGTCGCACCATTGGTGCTGGTGTCGTCTCCAAAATCCTTAAGTAGCACCTTTTTGCCCTAATAACAAAGGAGCAGAGATGGTAAAGTAAAAGCCTCTCTGCTCCTTTCTCTTCCCTCTATAAAGGGATTGGGTACTGGGTATTGGGTAAAGACAAAATAGAAGGGGAAAAGGGAATACTTTTTCCTTTGCCCTTTAACCTTTTCTGCTTCTTGCCCAGTCCCCATTCCCAGTCTCCTCAAAACTCAGAACCTGGACAATTTAAAAATGGCAACTCTACAGCAGCAGAAGATTAGGATTCGTTTACAGGCTTTTGACCGTCGCTTATTAGATACATCTTGCGAGAAGATTGTAGACACAGCTAACCGGACTAACGCTACAGCCATAGGACCAATTCCTTTACCAACAAAACGTAAAATCTACTGCGTGCTGCGATCGCCTCACGTAGATAAAGATTCACGCGAACACTTTGAAACCCGTACTCATCGCCGGATTATTGATATTTACCAGCCTTCTTCTAAAACTATTGATGCCTTGATGAAACTGGATCTCCCATCGGGTGTAGATATTGAAGTCAAACTGTAATTAGTTAGTGGTGAGGCAGTGGGGTTTGAGGGACAGTGCGTTGGGCGACTTGTAGACGCGCTCTGCACGATGAACCAGCACGGTCTTGGGGAGCCATTGCGTTGAACGAGTTTCCAAGGTACTCCATTCGGTCGCCAGACTTGAAGGAAGTGCCGTCGGCTTGTACTCCTTCTCCTAGGTCGCCGCTAGCGCGAACGGAGAACCCGCAGGGTAGCAAGTGGCCTGGTTCCTCTATGAGTGACTGGAAAACCCGAAGGGTAAGAACTGCCGTGGTTTGCCCCATAAACAAATGGCGTTAGCGAGTCCTGGTTCAAGAGACGGCGCTAAAAGCGTTAGCGAGTCTTCTCCCAAGGGGAGACGCTACGCGAACGATCGTCACGAGCGTCACCCGTTCTGCGTTGCCGTACCCCTGCTCTTAAGCAAGCTACGCGCAGTGCCTCCCTTAGGAGAAGAGTAGGGTAAGTTGTCAGTCGCAGAAAAACAACTGACCACTGTCCACTAACAACTTACATTTCTTAGTATGAATATTTACCTAGCCCTGAATAAAATTATTTCAGGGCTTTTTATTGGCGGGAAACAAAATGATAGAATGTAAACAAAGTACGGGAAAAGCAGAGAAGAATAAATTTTAAAGATTAAATTTATACGAAGGTAACAATGGCATTTTCTTCTAAAATTGCAGTCCGTGAACTACCTCTGTTCCCGTTACCTGAAGTAGTTCTGTTCCCCACTAGACCATTACCCTTACACATCTTTGAATTTCGCTACCGAATCATGATGAATACGATTTTGGAAAGCGATCGCAGGTTTGGAGTGTTAATGGTCGATCCAGTCAAAGGCACAATTGCGAACGTTGGTTGCTGTGCAGAAATCATTCATCACCAACGGTTGCCTGATGACCGCATGAAAATGTTGACTTTGGGACAGCAAAGGTTTCGTGTTTTAGAGTATGTTCGTGAAAAACCCTACCGCGTTGGTTTGGTAGAGTGGTTGGAAGACCACCCACCCACTAAAGATTTACGTCCTTTGGCTTCTGAGGTAGAACAACTGCTACGAGATGTTGTGCGCCTCTCCGCTAAGTTAACCGAACAAAATATTGAACTGCCAGAAGAATTGCCGGATCTGCCAACAGAACTATCTTATTGGGTGGCCAGCAACCTCTATGGTGTAGCTGCAGAGCAGCAGTCATTGCTAGAAATGCAGGATACTGTAGCTCGCTTGGAACGAGAAGCAGAAATTTTGACTTCTACTCGTAATCACTTAGCAGCTCGTTCTGTTCTTAAAGATACTTTTAATCAAAAGTTATGAGTTGAGAGTGAAGAGTGAGCGGTGCAACTTATAACCATTCACTCTTCAATGCACTACCCTTTGGGAACGCGAAGAGCGAACGCGTGACTCTTATTCTGCGCTAACACCAGTTCCCTACAAAAGCAAACCTTCTTTCAGGAGTAGACTCACCACTTGCTACAGCATTGGGAACCAAAGCAACGCAGTTGCTCTTGCTAACTTTTAACTTCATTGCCAAGAGCATTGATTGGCAAAACATTATAACTGCCAAATATTTTTAAGACTTCGATATACTTGTTTAACTTTGCTAAAGCAGATTGCATTTCTGCTGAGGTAGCATTTGATTCTACGTCTATGAAAAACAAGTATTCTCCAAGCGATCGCTTTGTAGGGCGAGATTCAATCCGGCTGAGGTTAATTCCTAACTGAGCAAATACTTCCAAAGGTTTGAGCAACGCTCCCGGGACATTGGCCGGTACGCTGAAAGCTAGCGAAGTATGGCTAGCGCTTGCTGAAGATATATCGTCAACAGCCTCTATTTTTGGCTGACTTACCACCCAAAAGCGAGTACAGTTTTCTGGATAGTCGTTAATACTACTAGCTAATATAGGTAATTTATAGAGTTGGGCTGCTCTACTAGATGCGATCGCAGCGGTTGTTAAGTCCTGCTCTAATCGTTGTAGTGCCTCAGTTGTCGAATTGCTCGGAATCACCTGCACACTTGGCAGAAATTCCTGCAACCACCCCTGACATTGGGCCAAAGCTTGCGGATGTGAATAAACAGTTTTAATGCTATCTAAACTAGTTGCACAAGAAATTAATGCATGGACAATAGGCATAACCAAAGCCAACTGAATTTGTAAACGATCCAACTGCCACAGCGTATCCATTGTCATAGTTACACTCCCTTCAATAGAATTTTCTACTGGCACAACAGCCAATTGAGTGTGTCCAAAAGCAACGGCTTGGAGTGACTGGGCAATACTGGGATATGGGCATAAGATAGCCTCAATTCCCGTCTTTTTGGCTAGCCAATTAATATAAAAAACAGCTGCTTGTTCCGCATAGGTACCAGGAGGTCCTAAATGGGCAATGGATATGGTCATAGAGTTGGCCCTGAGTTATCTATTAGATTTATAGACTATACCTTAGGCAAACCCAGCCTTTGTTAACTTGAAATATTGGTTTGAGATGTATCGTTTTTTTGGGTAGTACAATGATACAGTTTATAACTATATTCACCAGTAGATTTTCCGTATCGTGCGTCAGGGAAACATTGCTGGGATTCCAAATCAACTTGAGTACGGAATTCAACTAACCATAGGTCAAGAGGTCGGGGAATTTTAGTGAGTTGTTCTGAAAACACTTGCATGGCTTGAGTATAGTCTTTAGTCTTTGAGTCTTGACGAGCTAAGAAAAACTGCAAATTTTGGGCAGGCCAGTTTTGGTATTCCCAGGCTAACCCCATCATTCTCCCAGTTTGACCGTGGTGGAGGTGGGTAGTAGCTATCAGCACCTTCTGTGGAGATACTCTTTGGATGAGAGAAGCGAGAAGATCGGGGCGTTGGTTTTGCAGATAGCCCAGATTCCAGACTACCGTCACTCCGCCAAGCACCGCCATCAGCCAAATGATACTTACCGCAACTTTCCCATTTACCAACAGCCGTAATTTCTGTCTATGCTGGTTGAAATTCTTTACTTGGTTCCAACAGCCTGCCAATGCAGCACCCAAAAGCAAAATTATTGCCGATACACAAACAAATTGGAAACGAGCAGCTAAGGTTAAGTCCATCCCTAGACCATAAGTGAAAGCTAGACATAATGCGATCGCTCCCACAAGATACCCACTTAAGATTTGAATCGCTAGATCGCTATCAGATTGCTTCTGGATTTTTAGTCCATAAATGAGATTAGGTAGGCTCCAAAGCAAAAATAGCAAGGTTACGATACCAGAAACAATCACAATCGCCAGAGGTAAGTTTGTGATTGCTGAAGGCAAAAGCAACAGCATACTCATAGTCCAAAGCAGTAGTCGCCCTATGGGTTCCAACCATCTAACATGAGGATTGCTACTTGCCACCCAAGTTGTGAGGTCATTCCCAGGAATACTTTTTAGAGCAGGTATCCAAACCAGACATCCAACCAGAGTACCCATGATAACTATCCAGATACGCCACCAATTAGTTCGCACATAGGCAAATGTGGTCTGGTTTGCTTTCACCCAAATTTGCCAAAGCAATACAAAGCCTTCAGCACAAAGAGTCAGGGTAAAAAAATAATGGGTTGCTACCCCTAAACTATTCATCGCTACCCAAGTTAATACCACCCAGATAGGCAGAGATTGCTGACGATGGATAGTCTGAATGGCTTTGATAAAACAACATAGAGAAGCAATTATTAGCAAAATCACCAAAGTGTAATGACGCGCTTCTCTAGCGAGGAAAACAGCATAAGGCGAAGTTGCCATCATTGCTGCTGCCATCTGACCTACTAACTTGGAGCGAAAAGTTAAATAGCCAAAGCCAAACATGGCAGGAATTGACGCTACACCAAAAAAAGCACTGAGCGATCGCGCTGCCCAAATTGAAACTAGTTCTCCCGGAGGCGAAAACAATTTCATCCAGAAATGTGCTAATACAAAATAGACCGGAGGATGAGTGCTTTCATCCAACAGATGCTCGATAACGGCGCTAATTCCAACTGTGGGGATAGGTTGCAGTGGCTGCAAGAGAACATCTGAACTAATGAGTTGATTTAGTGGTACTGGGCGAAAACTATTGCCCAAACTAAAAACTATCGTTGCACACTCATCAGTCCAAGGAGGTAGAGATTCTAGACGCACAAAGCGCAAACCAGTGCCAATAGCTAACCATAGCAGCATTAGCAGTAGGTGATAGCGGTTTTTCATTAACGCGATGTCATACCGAGTTGCAATCAAAAATAGTAAGGGACTTTCAAATCAGAAAACATCCCATTGTAATTGTTGGTTGCTGACAGTCAACAGTCAACATTTTTGTCTGTCTTGCCTGTTTTAGCGAATAGCTTGACAATTGACAAAAAATATGAGAAAGGTTTGCTAAACAATTATCTTCTTGTCGAGTTATAATTTATTTTTCTAAAGATAGTCAACGTTATTTATAAAACTATCTCAGTAATAAAGGATAACTATAAGCAAATATAGTTTTTAAAATAAATCAGTCTAGATGAATATTTTTTTCATTGAATTAAAAATAATAAACATAAAAAAATAATTAATAATATAAATATTAAACAATTACTTCCTTCAACTCATGGCTACCAAGTTTACTGCCTCCCAATCGGTAGAAATTGCTGTGCCACAACAGCCTATTCCCATTCAGCACTACTTGCGTCAGCCTCAACGTCTGGTTAATGCTTTGGTTGACAACAGGCGTATTCAACAGCTTTCCGAGGAAGTATTTCGCTTGAAAATGCGTCCTCTAGCTTTTATGTCCTTGAGTATTCAACCCACTGTAGACATGCGAGTTTGGGCAGAATCAAATGGTGTGATTTATTTGCGATCGGTAGGTTGTGAAATTCTTGGTGTTGAATATATTAACCAGCGTTTTGCTCTCAATTTACAAGGGCATTTGTCTCCTTACCAGCTAAGCACTGGCACTCGCCTGCAAGGAAGAGCCGATCTGGAAGTGCAAGTAGAACTACCACTGCCATTTTCCTTGACCCCGAAGCCAATCTTAGAAGCTACCGGCAATGGTTTGCTCAAGAGTGTGCTGTTGACAGTTAAGCAAAGATTGCTTCATCAACTGCTGGCAGATTATCGAAACTGGGTGAGTTCGCAAACGAAACAAAAAGCTCTAGGTGATAACAGTACCGAATTGCCAATTCTAAATATAGAGTAATTTTTGATTTACTTAGTTAAGAGGAGGCAGTGGTCAGTTGTTAACATCTGCTCTGCCCCTCTATTCTTTACTTAGCACTCAAATTGGCATGGACGAAAGGACTTGCGATGCAGCGGTGATGGGCCGTATTGTCGTAGTGCTAGCAAATGCTTTTGGCTACCATAACCTTTATTACGCGCTAGGTCGTACATAGGGTACTTTGCTGCTAGACGCAGCACCAACTCATCACGCCAAACTTTAGCCACAATACTAGCTGCGGCAATGCTAAGCGATCGCTCGTCCCCTTTAACTATTGTTTGTTGGGGCAGGAGCAAGTTTTTGATTGACTGATTGCCATCAACCAAACAGATTGTAGGCTGTACCTTCAACTTCTGGACAGCCCGCTTCATAGCTAACAGTGTGGCCTGCAAAATATTCATTTGGTCAATTTCAGCAGTGGAAGCAAAACCAATTCTCCAATCAATGGCTAGCGCGGAAATTAACTGCGCTAGCTGAGTTCTCCGATAACTAGACAGCTTTTTACTGTCTTTGATATCAACTGCTATCAATTCTGACAAAGCACAAGCTGGTAGTATCACTGCTGCTGCAACTACAGGGCCAAATAAAGCACCTCGCCCGACTTCATCCACGCCTGCAATCAAGCCTGGAATAATAGACATGGCAGACAACTCCAGCCAACTCGATTCGCTGGAGAGTGCTGACGAATCAATAGCAGCACTTTGCTCTATCTCTACCATAAGATTCAGTTAACTGTCGTCTGAGGAGCCATCCTCTACCGCAGAGGAACGACGGCGACGGCGACGGTTACCAGTAGAGGTGCTAGTCGCTTCAACTTCTTCTGCGATCGCGTTGGCGGATTCTCTTGCAGAGAAGCTTCCCGCAGGGGTCGCTACAACTTCTGTTGGCTCAGATGCTTTTTCTGGTGAGGATTTCTTTTTTAATTCAGTTTGCAGTGTATTTGTATTTACTTCAGTGCTTTCTGTTTCAGCGATCGATTCTGGGGTTGATTCTGTTGGCACTGTTAGCAGTTGCCCAGGCTGAACAATGTTAATAATGACGGACTTGGGATTTTTGATCTCCCGCTCTAACTTCACTAGAGGAGAAACTCCCATCAAGGCGAAAACATCCTGTTCCTGTAGCGTCATTTCTACAGTCCTAATCTCCGGTGGTTCTACCACTGGTTTAACTGGCTCTGCCTTGGTAACTTTAGTGCGTTCCGCCCGTTCAGTCCAACCTGATTTACCCAAGCTTGGTGAGGGAATATCTTGTGTTGTCCCTAGTTCTGCTTCGCTATCCAAGTCTAAATCTGACTCATTGTCAAAACCTAATGAATTAGCAGCAATCCGTGGTTCATCCTTGCCATTTCCGCCATTAATACCAATCCGTCTACGACGGTTACGGGTAGTACTACGCTTGTTATGCTCGCCAAGTTCTTGATAGCTGGGATGATTAATTAAATTCAAAGCACCCAAATCAGAATCGGCATCGAATCCTTCTGCAAATGCATCGTAGGTTTCTCGTGGTTCTGTTACGCGAGCAGCTGGCAGACGTGGTTCTCTGTGAGGCAGAGATACAAACCGCTCTGGTATTTCTACTGGTGTTGGTAATCGGCTCTCGGTTTCTCCAGGCAGACGCACAACATGTCCTAAACCTCCACAAGTGGGACAAGTTTCACCAAACAATTCATAAATGTTTTGACCTTGGCGCTTGCGGGTAAGTTCTACTAAACCCAGCTCGGTTAGTTGAGCAATCTGGGGACGAGCTTTGTCTGCTTTCAGCGCTTTGTTAAAATGCTCTAGGACGTGCAATTGGTCGCGCCGCGATTCCATATCAATGAAGTCTACAACGATTACCCCAGCAATATTTCGTAACCGCAACTGACGGGCAATTTCTGTTGCCGCTTCACAGTTTGTCCACAGAACTGTTTCTCTGGCTGTCGCCGATCGCGTAAAGGAACCAGAGTTAACATCAATTACTGTTAATGCTTCAGTCGGCTCAATGATGATGTAGCCGCCAGAAGGCAAGTCTACTCTGGGTTTGAGAGCTTCTCGAATCGCTGCATTGATGCGGAAGTACTCTAAAATGGGAGAGCGATCGCGATGATGGTCAATCAACAATCCCTGCGGTGTCTGACCTCCACTCCAGTTTTGCAAATACTGCTTTACACGCTTCAACCCAGTACTAGAATCAACTACGATCCGATTCACATCCCCACCGTACATATCTCGCAATACGCGCTGGATAAAATCATCGTCTCGGTTGAGCAGTGCTGGGGCACGGGTGGAGTGCGCTTCCTGCTGAATGGCTTCCCATTGCTTTTGCAGCACTTCCAAATCTTCCATAATTGCTTCTTCTGGTTTGCCTTCTGCCTCGGTACGCACCAGCAAACCCATCCCCGCCGGTTTGATCAAAATAGCCAGTGCCCGTAAGCGGTTACGCTCGCTTTCACTCTTAATTCGCCGGGATAAATTTACACCTCTGCCATAGGGCATTAGCACTACGTAGCGTCCAGGCATGGTGATGTTGCCCGTGAGCCTTGGTCCTTTTGTTCCCGTTGGCTCTTTCATAACTTGCACCAACACTTTTTGCTGTGGTGCTAATAGTTCTGTAATTGCTGCTGCTGTCCGCTTCAACTTTAACGGCCCCAAGTCAGTTACATGAATAAAGCCATTGCGTTCTGGGTCGCCAATGTTGACAAAAGCTGCATCTATCCCAGGTAATACATTTTCAACTACACCTAAATAGATATCACCTATTTGGTGATGGCCTGTCGCTACAACTAGTTCTTGTATTTGATCTTCAGAAAAGACGGCAGCAATCTGATGCTGCTCCGCGATGATAATTTGTTTCGGCATTCAATTTCCTCAAAAACTGGCAGCACCAACGGGCTTGGAGGTTGGTTATGCCTCTCGCCCCTGTCAGCCCCAAAAGGCGCTGCTGATAATAAAAATTGTGAATTTAGGCTCAAAGTTAAAGAGCTATTGACTAGGGAATTGCGTTGACACGCCTGATTATTCCAGAACTGCTGCATATTGTTTAAGCAAATAAATCAACCGTCCATGGTTGATTTGCGATGCCATACCTTCACCATCTAGGGATTAGGCATTCAGCAGTTGTTTTAAAAAGCATAGGTAAGAGTTGCCGACGGAGCCTGTGATAGTTACTAGTTCACAAGGGAGCTATAAACAGAGAGTGTTCTTTAATCTGCCTGTTGTTTGTCTGGGATAAAATCCTAGAAGTTGCACTCTAATATATTTGCTTTCGCACCCTGAGTACCAGGGTAGTGAACCAGTTCATTCAATGCAGCGCCAGAAAATTTCTCTTCACCCCATTCTAACGCAACCTTGCTAAAAATCAATTCCCATGATGTGCTACATCAGGGCAACTACTAGCAAGTTACCCTTTAGGGATTATACTCCTAAAACTAGCTGATTGCGATGAATGTGTAGAAGTTGAAATTCCTTACCAGACACTATTTCTAGCATAGACAGAATATGTTCGGGCCGCAACAGCAAACCGTCAGGGCGACAGCTACCCACATAACGTAGGACAACTGTAGACTCATCCTTGCTATTGTTAGTTTCTACTAATTCTAGTTCAAACAAGCGCGAGCGCAGATTTACTAACTGACTCTTGCCTGATTTAGTTGTTTGTTCCCACCATAGCTCATCTTTTGCTTTGATTGTATTAATCCAGTCTTGCCATTGTGCGGATGTTGCCTCACAAAGTGCAGCCACAGTCATCAAATACTCTGCTGCTTCTATCATTTGACTAGCAGCGGCAGCTTTTAAATCCTGCTGTACCACATTATATATAGGCATATCTGTGGGTAGTTCTTGAGCAAGTTGTTTTTGGAAAGTATCAACTTCCACGACTTGAGTCAATTCAAAGTCCACAATTTCACCACTGCTGGTAGCTCCTAAAGCCAAGGCATTGGCCACAGAGATCCGCGGACTTGGATGAAACCCACCAGTAAAAGCAACTGGCAAACCTGCTCGCCTTACCACTCGGTCAAACAGGCGCATTAAATCTAGGTGACTCATCAAAGCCATATCACCCTGCTTGCCAAACCAAACACGTAACCGTTGTGCCTTGGTTGTGTTGGGGACAAACTCGCCAGCGAATTGGGGAATAGCAGGCGGCTCAATGACAATGTTATGACCGAAGTCAGTGCCGCAAACGCCACAGTGAGAACAACCTTCAAAAGAGCAGTCTGGTACAGTTGCAGCTTCTAGAGCGCGTTGTAAGTCCTCCACCAGCCACTTTTTATCAATTCCTGTGTCAATATGTTCCCAAGGAAGAGGAGTCTCAAGGGAGTGGAGAATGGGGAGTTGGGTATTTTCCCCTGCTCCTCTCTCCCCCCTATCCCTAAAGGAGGTCACGAGTCCCCCCTGCTCTTCTGCCTCCCTGCCTCCCTGAGCCTCTGCGTGAAACAAATTCCACTCGCCGTTTTCTACTTGGCGATATTTCCAGTCTAGACCTGCTTCGGCGATCGCATCTCCCCAAGCTGTAAAAGCCTTATCTAAATTGTCATACCAGGAATCCATGCCAGCACCCAATTCCCAAGCACGTCGCACTACTTTGCCCAAACTGCGATCGCCTCGTCCGATAAAGTCCTCCATTGCTGAAATTCGGACATCGGTAAAATTCACCTTCACTCCTCTAATGCGACGGAATTCATGGCGTAACAAATTTTGCTTGCGTTTAAATTCAGCAGTAGAAACTGAGTGCCATTGAAATGGCGTATGGGGCTTGGGCGTAAAGTTAGAAATCGTCAAATTAAAGTTGAGGGGTTTTCTTCCCTTTGCCCGACATTCTCGTTGCAACCAACTTACCGTTTCGGCAATGCCTACAACATCGGCATCCGTCTCACCCGGTAAGCCAATCATGAAATACAACTTGATTTTGTCCCAGCCTTGTTCCCAAGCAGTTTTGACTCCCCGCAGCAGTTCTTCATTGGTCAAACCCTTATTAACGATATCTCGCATTCGCTGGGTTCCCGCTTCTGGGGCAAAGGTGAGTCCACCTTGCCGCGTACCGCCAAGTATATTGGCAATATTTTCATCAAATCTGTCTACCCGTTGGCTAGGCAGAGACAAAGAAATGTTCTCATTTTTTAAGCGATTTTTGATTTCCATCCCTACTGCTGGTAGAGACAAATAATCAGAACAACTCAGAGATAGTAGAGAAAACTCATTGTAACCGGTTGCCCGCATTCCCTGTTCAATTGCTTCTACCACTTTCTCTGGTTCCACATCTCGTGCTGGTCGGGTGAGCATTCCTGGTTGACAGAAACGACAGCCGCGAGTGCAACCGCGTCGAATTTCAATTGTCAGGCGGTCATGCACCGTTTGTACATAGGGAACTAGTCCTATGGAATAAGCTGGGATGGGAGTTGCTACCCGTCGCAAAATTCGTTTTGGCACATCTGGGCGATTTGGATGCACCGAACCATCTGCAGCCATGTCATAAAACTGTGGGACATAGACCCCTGGTATTTGTGCCAAGTCTAGTAGAGTCTGTTCTCGGTTCAATCCTGCTTGTTTGGCTTCTTCTAACACCAAACCAATTTCTGGTAAGAGTTCTTCGCCATCTCCGAGGGCAAAAAAGTCAAAAAAGTCAGCGTATGGCTCAGGATTTGATGTTGCTGTCTGTCCACCCGCAAAAATTAAGGGAAATGGCGACTGGGGAGCAGCTAATTCTCCTCTGCCCCCTCGATCCTCTGCCCCCCTATCCTCTTGCCTATCGCGCCATGTAAGGGGAATTCCAGCTAAATCCAACATTTCTAGAATGTTAGTTGCTCCCAGTTCATAACTGAGGCTAAAACCTAAAATGTCGAATTCTGTTAGCGATCGCTTTGACTCTACCGCAAATAACGGTGTATCTGTTGCCCTGAGTTTGGCTGCTAGGTCTTGTCCTGGTAGGTAGGCGCGATCGCATAACTGTCGCGGCTGGGCATTCAAAATGTTATAGAGGATGATATGCCCTAAATTAGATGCCCCTACTTCATATACCTCTGGGTAGGTTAATACCCAGCGTATTGCAGCCGTATCCCACGGCTTATGTACTGATAAGCGTTCGTTACCCAGGTAACGCGCTGGCTTTAAAATATCCGATGTTATTAATTTTTCAACTGCAACAGCCACTGTGCTATCTTCTAGCTACCTTAATTACAGCTAATCACCTCCAACTTAGCATTGATTAGGTCTATCAATAAGGTTTATTCCGACAACTTACAACTCTTTTACACAAGTTTGCTGTCAAGCCACGTTAAATGTTATGATTTGAAACCTGCAAAAATTCAGACAACTGCCAACTTGGATTCGTCTTCAGATATCTCAAAAACCCCATCTAGTTGGGTTAGTTCAAAGATGATCTTAATTGATGGTGGAACAGAGCAAAGCTTAAAATTCCTTTCTAAACTTTGGGCCAGCTTGAGTGCAGACACCAATGCCATTAAGCCACAGCTGTCTAGGGACTCTACTGCTGCTAAATCTATTAACAACATAGAAACATCATCTTGTGTCAACGCTGTCGTCATGTCTCGTTCCAGTTCCAAGGCATTGGTGGCATTCAGGAAGCCTTGAGGACGAATAACTGTAATTTTTGGGCACTTTATTAATGCTTGCATTATCGATATTAGAGTTATTGAATGTAAAGTCTAGATTTATTTGAACATAAACTCTTTTTTACAACATCGACCATACGTCTTAGAACTCTTTGCTGAATCTTTATTGCTTTAGTACCTCTGTTTAAAGATTGTCATAAATACAGGGTGAAATGTATTCATGTATACTTTTTTTTAGCCTCGGTTCAAAAACAATCAGCATAGACAGCCACACAATAGACCAATTAAATGTAACTATGTCCAGAAAGCTTGATTGGTCTATAAGTAAAGCCGATTTTAGTCAAGATATAGTGGTAGATTAAATGCCCTGACTTGCACAGTCGATCGTGGTATGTGGTAGGGTTGATGGCAAGTTAACCATCTAATCATCTTGTGATCTAGATCACTAACATACTAGCGTTGAGATCGCATTATATACTTAGCTTTATCTTGGATAATTAGTACCATATACAATTGGATTATTACTGATGAGAACTAAGTACGCTATTCGTCGATTAGTAGAAAAAGCTCTGGATATTAAAAAACTAACTCCTGAGATAGAAAATGAAATCAACTCGGAACTAACTGAAAATGGTTATATATCTGACGTTGACTACGAAGCTCTGGAATTATTAATGGCAGAGATGGATGCTGGTCGAGTTCAGTTGGTTCCTAGCTGGGGATATTAGTCCTGACAGTTGGTTGATATTGCTACCTTTTTCTATCCCAAATTGATTTTGACAAGAAGTAGAATCAAAGCTTCAAAATAGTTGACACTAGTTGTAGTAACAGCAGTACCGATAAAAAGCGCGATAGAATTGCTGGTATTTTTCTATGATGTTTGCTATTTAGTCCCCTAGTGTGGCGTAAACTGTGCTAATGAGCATCTACATTTGCATTAGTAGTAAGTCGCCATGCAGCCCGCTAAACGCTTAGAAAAAATTCCTCCCTATCTGTTTGCTGAAATTAATCGCAAACGAGAAGAACTTGAAGCCAAGGGAGTGGACATCATTAATATGGCAGTAGGCGATCCGGATAAACCTACTCCTGCTCATATTCTTCAGGTAATGCATGAGGCGATTGATGACGCTTCTACCCACAATTATCCTCCCTATCAGGGTATGCAAGAATTTCGGGAGGCGGCAGCTAAGTGGATGGAACATCGGTTTGGGGTAACGGGTTTAAACCTTGATGCAGAGGTGATCTCTTCCATCGGTTCCAAGGAAGCAATACACAATACCTTTTTAGCCTTTGTGGAAGCAGGAGACTATACGCTGATACCAGATCCTGGTTATCCCGTATATCGAACTTCCACAATTTTTGCTGGTGGCGAGCCTTTTGCTATACCTCTGAAGGCAGAAAATAAATTTTTACCTAATTTGAGTGCGATTCCTGAAGAAATTGCCCGCAAGACCAAACTCTTGTGGATCAATTATCCTAATAATCCAACAGGAGCATTGGCAACGCTAGAATTTTTTGAGGAATTGGTGGCTTTTTGCAAGCAGTACGATATTTTGTTATGTCACGACCATGCCTACTCAGAAATGGCATACGATGGCTACAAACCACCAAGTGTGCTGCAAGTTCCACGAGCGAAAGATGTAGCTATTGAGTTTCACAGTTTGTCTAAGTCGTATAATATGACAGGCTGGCGAATTGGTTTTGTGGTTGGTAATGCCATCGGTATTCAAGGTTTGAGACAGGTAAAAACCAACGTCGATTCTGGGGTATTTAAAGCAATTCAAAAAGCTGCGATCGCAGCTTACTCCATTAATGAAGCTGAACTGCAAGCTGTGATGTCTGTTTACCAAAAGCGTCGCGACATCATCGTTAATGGACTGCAATCTCTAGGCTGGCCAATCGAACCTCCGAAAGCTACCCTTTACGTTTGGGTGCCTGTACCTCCAGGATATTCCTCAATTGAATTTGTGACTTTGCTTCTTGACAAATGTGGCATTCTCGTGCCTCCAGGTAATGGTTACGGTGCAGCGGGAGAAGGTTTTTTCCGGATTGCCCTAACTATCCCTGATGAACGGATGCATGAAGCAATCCAACGCATGGAAAATGCTGGTATTCGCTATACTTCATGAAGATACTAGGGATTGGGAAAAGGAAAGAACTGTCTTTTTGTTTCTCTTCTCTAGTCCCCAGTCTCCAATCCCTCTTGATACGCTTGCCAAAGTTGGTGGATAAATTGATTAAGTTGTCGCTTGGCAGCTAAGTCAAACTCAGTTTTTGGTTCTTTTGCTAAAACCTGACTCAAAATGGTAATTACTTCTGTGTCTAAGGCGGGTCGAAATAACTTGACAGGCCAAAGCAGATCGGGCGCATCTCGCAGGTCAGTAACTAGTGGTAGTTCTGGAGTGGAAGTGGCTAGCAATAAGGGACGCACCCAACACAAATCACGCGAAACAACAAATTGGATGACTTCTGCATATAGATTTTTGTCGCTATGCTCTAAAGACACAATTTGTCCTGGTTGGAAGTCTAGACTTATGTGCATACAGCACTTCCCGTTGTTATGAGGTACAGTTAGTAAGAAGAAAAATAATATCTTTTCATGAAAGCATATTCAATCGATCTCCGAGAAAAAATAGTTGCAGCACATATTCAGGAGAAAATATCAATTCGTCAAGTGGCAA